>JAYRNS010000322.1:0-3625 GCA_041912075.1 Anaerolineae bacterium | reverse complement strand
GCTGGTTTACGGCGCCAAGGCAAGTGGTGGCAAGAGCGCTGTGCTGATCCTGGGTGGTGGCAGCCCCAAAAACTTCATCCTGCAAACCGAGCCGCAGATCCAGGAGATCATGGGGATCGACGAAAAGGGGCACGACTACTTCGTCCAAATCACCGATGCGCGCCCCGACACCGGTGGTTTGAGCGGCGCCACCCCCTCGGAAGCCGTCACCTGGGGCAAAGTCGACCCCGACCAGCTGCCCGACAGCATCGTCTGCTACACCGATTCGACCCTGGCGCTGCCCATCCTGGCCGCGTACGCGCTGGCACGCCACGAACGCCGACCGCACAAACGTCTTTACGACCGGCGGGACGCACTGCTCCAGCAGTTGGCCGCCGCGTATGCTGCCAACCGGCCGGACGACTCCGAGCCGGTTTGAGGTCGACCCGATGAGCGGTTACACCTTTTTGCCACCCGACAATTTCCTCGGTCTGGAGGAACGTCTCAGCGCTTATGCCACCAGCCGGGTCGTCGTGCTGCCCATTCCCTACGAAGCCACCGTAAGTTACAGTGGGGGCACACGCAACGGCCCGCGCGCCATCCTGCAGGCTTCGACGCAGGTCGAATTGTACGATCGCGAGTTGGGCACGGAGCCAGCGGAGCAGTTTGGCATTCACACCCTGCCGGCCCTGGCCCCCGTCATGGACGGTCCGCAGGCGATGGTCGAGGCCATTACCGAGGCCGTCGCCCACCAGGCACGGGCCGGCAAGTTCGTCGTGGGTCTGGGTGGCGAGCATACGGTCAGTGTGGGTGTGGGTCGCGGTCTGGCGCAGGTGTTCTGTACTGACGGCGCTCCCTTGGTCACGGTGCAAATCGATGCGCACAGCGATCTGCGCGCCAGCTACGAAGACTCGATCTACAGCCACGCCTGCGTGGCGCGCCACCTGAACGAGCTGGGGCCTGTGATCCAGGTCGGCATTCGTTCGGTCTGCCGCGAAGAAATCGATTATATCGCGGACAACCCGGAACGTGTGCGCGTCTTCTTTGCCGAAGATGTCCATGCCGGTCCGGGTTACCTGACCGAGCTGGCCGACCGGGTGCGCGGGCAGCGGGTGTTTCTGACCGTCGACGTGGATGGGATCGACCCGTCCCTGGTACCCGCCACCGGTACGCCGGAGCCGGGCGGCTTGAGCTGGTGGCAGACGCTGGACGTGGTGCGCACCGCCGCGCGTGCCGGGCACATCGTGGGCTGCGATTTTGTCGAGCTGGCGCCCCTGCCCGGTTATCACGCGGCCGATTTTGTGGTGGCGAAGCTCGTGTATAAAACGGTTAGCCTGGCACTAACGTCGGATTTTGAGCCTTGGTACTAATCGTTTTCGCCTGTCATCTGTAGCACCCGGTCGATTAGCGTGGGATGAAGTCGCAATCCAGCTTCTTATTGTTGCTAATGACTGGCTGCCCGGGCATTGATCAAATCGCTTTCCAACTCGTCTGGTGTTTCGCCGAATGGCGACAATCCATACTGTCCTAGTAGGAACAAGAAGGTTACCCTCGGAACCCTAGCCACTTGCGCGGCCAGTCCTGTTGTAAGCTTGCCAGTTTCGTACAGCTTCAACGCAAGCAGAAGGCGTGCTTCGGATTCGAATTCTGCTGGATCCTGCTGCAAAGCCCACAGTACCTCGCTCGGATACTCGATTGTCAGTGTGTGCATGGCATCACCTCCGCAACCTCTATTGTACCCGGCAGGCAGCCTATCTCCAAGTTGGGAGAACCGACCCCAGTACGACAATACCCCTTACCTTTCTGCCTCGACCCAGAAACGCGACCCATCGCTGCTCAGCCTAATCGTGCCGCGCTGGTCGGTGCGTAACACGGGGATGCCGGAGTCTCGGTAACGCGCCAGAATTTCTGGCTTGGGATGACCGTACTCGTTGTCAACCCCCACTTCGATCACTGCCAGCTGCGGGTGCACGGCCGCAATGAACCCAGGCGTCGACGAGGTCAGGCTGCCGTGGTGCGGCACCTTGAGCACGGTGGCCGGCAGCCAGCGTCCCTCGCGCACCAGCGTCTCTTCGACAACTGCCTCCATGTCACCCGTCAGTAACACGGCAAACCGGCCGTAGCTGAGACGCAGAACGACCGAATTGTTGTTGCTGTCGGCATCTGTGCCGCTAAACAGCTGCGCATCCGGTGACAGGACATCCAGCCACACCCCATCGTCCAGCCGGATCCGCCCGCCGGTTTGCGCCCGTACGAGCGGCACGCCGGCCTGCGCCAGGTTGGCCTGCCACTGTTTATAGGTTTCCGACGCCGCGGTAAACCCGTTCACCAGCACACGTCCCGCGCGGTAGCGCGCAAACAGCGGCACCAAACCTGCCAGGTGATCGGCGTCGGTGTGGGTGTTGACCACCAGATCCAGGTCGTGGTCCCAAAATGGCATGGCCGCGCCAAGCCTGGCAAACAGAACCCCCGGATCCGGCCCGCCATCGACCAGCACCTGGTTGCCCTGCGGGGTTTCGATCAGGATGGCATCCCCCTGCCCCACGTCCAGAAACGTGACGTGCAGACGGCCGTCGGGCAGCCGACCCACAGCCAGCCAGGTGAGCAGTGTGGCGACGAGCAACCCCAGGATAAGTGCCTTGGCCGGCAGACGATCGACGACGGCAAAAATCCAGCGTCGTCGCTGCCCACGCGGCTGCTGCGACCACCAGAACAGACCGAAGATCAGACCATACGAGGCAGCGAGCCAGCCCACGGCCAGGGGTGGCAGTTCCAGGGACGCCCCCGGCAACGTGCTGGTCCAGCGTACCGCGGCCACCGTGTAGGTCAGGCACAACCAGGGTACCAGCGCCACCAGACGCGCCAGCGGCAGCAGCGATGAAAACAGACCCAGCAAAAGCGCGGCCCCTCCCCACAGCATGATCGGCGGCTGGGCGGGCAGGATCAGCATGTTGGTCAGCAGCGAGACCACCGGGAGACGATGGAAGGTGTAGACGATCAGCGGCAGTGTAATCACGTTGGCGGCCAGGGTAATCAGCAGCGCATCATTGAGCAAACCCATCACCTGACGGGCCCGCGGCGCCGGCAGGCGCTTCTCAAACCACGCGGCAGTCACCGTTTGCATCGGTGGCGCAAACAGGATCAGGCCCAGGGTAGCGAGAGCGCTCAACTGAAACCCCACGTTACCCAGGTCCAGCGGGTTGATCAGCGTCATGGCAAACACCGCGGCTGCCAGCGACGTCAGCGCTTGGTTCTGCCGGCCCAGGTGCACGGCCAATACGGCCAGGCCCCCCATCAGACCGGCACGCACTACCGCCGGATCGGCACCCACCAGGCACACGTAACCGGCCAAACCGGCCAACACGACGTACAACGCAAAACGTTTGCCCACCGTGCGAGCCGCAGCCGCCGCCAGCAGGCCGGCCACCAGCGTGATGTTCGACCCCGAAATCACAATGATGTGCGACGTGCCAGTCAGGTTGAACAGGTCATACAGGTCGGGATCGATCCCATCGTCCACACCCAGCAGGATACCCTGTGCCAGCCCGGCGGCTGGCTCGGGCAGCAGCTGGGCCAGGACGGCCACCCCACGTGCGCGCACGGCGTACAACGCTGCCCGCAGCGGGTGCCCCTGATCAGGGTCCAG
>JAYRNS010000321.1:0-1783 GCA_041912075.1 Anaerolineae bacterium | reverse complement strand
CGCGCGGGACACTGGCAGAATGAATTTGCCCACCTGGGAGGCGTCCCCCAGGCGGCGCGTTGGATGAGCCAACGATGACTTTTGATCCATTGCAGACGACGATCGGTGATTTGCTCGACCAACAGGCAGGGTGTTGTGGTGACGGTGAGGCGCTCGTGCACTACGAAAGCGGCACCCGGCTGACCTACGGGCAGCTGCACGCCGCAGCAAACCAGATGGCGCGCGGTCTGATGGCCCTGGGGGTTCAAAAGGGAGACCATATCGCCCTTTGGGCACCTAACCGTCCCGAATGGTTCGTCATCCAGCTCGCCGCGGCCAAAAGCGGTGCCGTGCTGGTGACGATCAACCCCGACCTGCGCCCACCGGAGGTTCAGTATATCGTCCAGCAGTCGAACACCTCAGTACTGCTGATCAGCGACCGCTTCCGTTACGTCGACGCCGTACGTCGCCTGGTGCCTGACGCCGTACGCCAGCATGGAGCGGTGCATGGCTGCGCCAACCTGCCCCATCTCCGTTACGTCGTGACGGTCGGTGACCGCGAACAGGATGGCATGCTGCCGTGTCCGGCGCTGCACCGCCTGGGGGACGGCGTGTCGTTGGCTGCTCTGGCCGAACGGCAGGCCACCTGCCAGCACCACGACGTCGTCACGATTCAATACACGAGCGGCACCGATGGTTTTGCCAAGGGGGTGATGCTAACCCATCGGAATGTGCTGGGCAATGCCTATCAGGTTGCCGGCTGCCTGGAGCTGACGGCCGACGACCGCGTGTGCCTGCCAGTGCCGTTGTTCCATTGTTTTGGCGGGGTGATGGGTGCCCTGGGCTGTTTGACGCACGGCGCAACCCTGGTGCTGCCCAGCTCCCACTTCGACGCTGACCACGTGTTGGGGGCAATCCAGAATGAACGCTGTACGGTTCTCTACGGTGTGCCCACCATGTTCATGGTGCTGCTCCACCATCCCGATTTTGTGCGCTACGATCTCAGCTCGCTGCGCACCGGCATCATGGCTGGTAGTCCCTGCCCGGTCGCGCTGATGCAGCAGACGGTCGAGCGTATGGGCATCCACGGCATGACGATTGCCTACGGCCAGACCGAGGCCAGCCCGGCGATCACGCAGACACGGATCAGCGACGCACTGGCGCGGCGTTTGACGACCGTTGGCCAGGCGCTGCCGGGTGTCGACGTGCGCATCGTCGATCCCATCCGCGAGGTCGACGTACCGTACGGCGTCGAGGGTGAACTGTGGACCCGCGGCGCGCACGTGATGCAGGGTTACTATCAGATGCCCGAGGCCACGGCGGCTGTCCTGGACAGCGACGGTTGGCTGCGCACCGGCGACCTGGCGACGATGGACGCGGCCGGTTTCTGCAAGATCACTGGGCGTCTGCGTGACATGCTCATCCGCGGCGGCGAAAACGTCTACCCCCGCGAAATCGAGGATTTCCTGCGCCAACACCCCAAGATCGCCGACGTCCACGTAGTCGGTGTGCCGGATCTGCAGTACGGCGAGGAGGTCATGGCCTGGATTGTGCTGGAACCCGGCGCCAGCCTGACCGTGGACGAAGTGCATCGCTTCTGCCGCGGCCAGCTGGCCAACTTCAAGATCCCGCACTACATCAAGTTCGTCAGCGCCCTGCCGCTCTCCGAGACCGGCAAGGTGCGCAAGACCGACTTGCGTTCGCTGGCGATTGCCGAGTACGACCTGCATGAGGCCGCCAGCGTGGAGACGGCGTGAATGGGCGGTAGGGGTCAGGGGTTGGGGGCGGGGGGGTAGGGGTTGGG
>JAYRNS010000320.1:0-5781 GCA_041912075.1 Anaerolineae bacterium | reverse complement strand
CGGCTGCCGAGCACCAGACCCATTCGGTGTGAACGATGGACGCAGTACCACCGTTGGGAACAATTGGTGCCGTCTGGACGTTATGACCGGTGAGTGTAATATATTTGTGCCGGGCCTGATGCCCTGCGCACCACGCACCTATTTGCACAGCAGATTGCCCTGACACTGAACCCGGAGGTACACGATGACCCAACAACGCACACGCCTGACCACCACGCAGATCGTGTTTGGCCTCATTTTCATTGCCTCGACGCTTTTGTTTTTGATCCTCTCCCCCACCGCCGGCCGTATCCTCACCAGCGGGGCCGAGCAGCCCGGCCCGCAGCCCACCCCCGTCGAGATGGGCACCCTGCTCGCCACGGTCACCTCGGTGATCACGGCGGCGGTGGCACTTATCGGGTTGATCTCGACCACGATCCTGGGCTGGCGGCGGGATGCACGTGAAGCCAGGCAGGCCGCGCTGCTGCAGCAGCTGACCGAGCTGCAAATCGAAAAGGAGCGCGCTGCGCTGGACAGCACCCCGAAACAGTCGTCGCCATCTGCCCCACGTTAACATTCGTTTACGCAACCCGCCCCAATCCTTAACGCGGCGATAACACGCACTTAAATGACATCCTTCACAATGACCGTGGTTTGCGCACGACCGTGTGGTCATCCACCCTCCTGCTAACCGGCCGCTGATGAATCTGCGCCGGCCCAGGCGATGAATCGTGGCGGCAAACCAACACGACGGCGCTGCGCAACCGCGCAACGAGATGTTCTTAGAATCAATCGTGGTCATTAGCATGAAGGAGATTACAATGCGTTTGCCGAAGTTGTTTGTTGCGATATCGCTGCTCGTCATGGCGACGATGGTGCTGAGTGCCTGTGGCGCACCCGCGGCCCAGCCCACCGCGGCACCAGTCGAGCCCACAGCAGCCCCAGCCGAGCCCACAGCAGCCCCAGCCGAGCCAACGAAAGCCATGGATGCGCCAACGGCAGCACCCGCTATGGCAGAACTGAGTGGCGACATCAGCATCGACGGTTCTTCGACGGTTTTTCCCATCACCGAGGCTATTTCCGAACAGTTCAACGAGCAGCACCCCAAGGTGCGCATTGCCGTGGGTGTCTCGGGTACCGGTGGCGGCTTCAAGAAGTTCTGCGCCAACGAGACCGATATCTCGGATGCATCGCGCATGATCAAGGATTCCGAGGCTGAAGCCTGTCAGTCGGCCGGCATCGATTACACCGAGTTCAAGATCGGCCTGGATGGCATCGTCAACGTGACCAATCCCGCCAACGACTTTGCCACCTGCCTCACCGTCGACCAACTCAAAGCGATCTGGAGTCCGGACAGCACGATCAACAACTGGAACCAGGTCGATCCGAGTTTCCCTGATCTGAAACTGGACCTCTACGGTCCGGGTACCGACTCGGGCACTTTCGACTTCTTCACCGAAGCGATCAACGGGGAAGCCAAGAAGTCGCGCTCGGATTACACCGCCAGCGAAGACGACAACGTGCTGGTGCAGGGTGTGGCCGGTGATGAGGGTGGCCTGGGCTATTTCGGCCTGGCGTACTACATCGAAAATGAAGATAAATTGAAGGAACTGGCTGTCGATGCGGGCAGTGGCTGCGTGGCCCCCAGCTTCGAAACCGTGGCCGATGGCACTTACAAGCCACTCTCACGCCCACTGTTCATTTACGTCAAGAACAGCGCCTTGAGCCGGCCCGAAATGTTCGAGTACGTGAAGTTCTACCTGGAGAACGCCGAGTCTACGGTGTCCGAGGTCGGTTACGTACCGGTGGAAAGCAGTGTCTACACCGACGACCTGGCCAGCCTGCAAGGCATGAAACCGTAACCACAACTATTCAGTCTCGACCAGTGGGGTCTGGTGCTCCCTCGTACCAGACCAGGGAGCGTGCCCCCTTGTACCTGTGCGGGACAAGGGGTGCACGTTTCTTTGCACAAGCCGTGCGTTGCCGCGGGTCACCTGGGGAAAAAGGACAAACGACGTGGAGACAACGATATCCAGTTCGAGTGTGTTCAGTCAGCCGATGCGCCTGAGCAAGCGTCGCAGCTTGCGCACCATCACCGAAACCGGTATTCAAGGGTTTCTATTCTTCTGTGCCGCGGTCTCCGTTGCCACCACGATCAGCATCGTTGCGATCCTTCTGACTGAAACGATTCAGTTCTTGCAGGCCGTGCCCCTGACGGAATTCCTGTTTGGTACGGTGTGGGCACCGCTGTTTTCACCGCCTTCATACGGCGTACTGCCCCTGGTCACCGGAACCATCGTGACGTCGACGATTGCGATGCTGGTGGCGGTACCGGTCGGGTTGTTGGCTGCCATTTTTTTGAGCGAATACGCCAGCCGGCGCGTGCGTGGCATTTTGAAACCGGTGCTGGAAGTTCTGGCCGGCATACCAACCGTCGTGTACGGTTACTTTGCCCTGACGTTCATCACGCCGGTGCTGCGCGAGGTGATCCCAGGGATGAAGGTGTTCAACGGCTTGAGTGCCGGGCTGGTGATGGGCATCATGATCATCCCGCTCGTTTCGTCGCTGAGCGAAGATGCCCTGAATGCCGTACCCAATGCCCTGCGCGAGGGCGCGTACGGGCTAGGCGCCACCAAGCTCGAAGTCACCCTGCGCACGGTTGTGCCGGCCGCTTTGTCGGGGATTGCTGCGGCCTTCATTCTGGCTATCTCGCGCGCCGTCGGCGAGACCATGATCGTGCTGACCGCCGCCGGCCAGAGCACGACGATCCAACCCAACCCGTTGGGACCAATGGAAACGATGACCGCCTACATTGCGCGTGTCAGCACGGGTGACGTTGCCCACCAGGGAGTCGAGTACCAGACTCTGTTCGCCGTCGGGATGCTGCTGTTTGTCATTACGTTTGTTCTCAATATCGTCAGTAACCGCATCGTCCGCAAATACCGGCAGGTGTACCAATGAACGCCATCGCCTCTGACCTGTATCGACGTCGCCTGACGGCACGCAAACGGCGGGGAACGATCTTCGTCGCCATGGCACTCATCGCTACGAGTGTCGCAATTCTTTTCTTGTCGATCCTGCTTGTCGACATTCTGATGAACGGTCTGGCTTCTGTCGATAAACAGTTCCTGACCAGCTTCCCATCGAGCCGGCCGGCGAAGGCCGGTATCCTGCCTGGGTTGGTGGGTTCACTGTGGGTATTGGCGATTACGGCTGTGTTGGCATTTCCCATTGGGGTGGGCGCTGCCATTTATCTGGAAGAATATGCGCAGCAAAACCGGTTGACCAACCTGATTCAGACGAATATTGCCAATCTGGCCGGAGTACCGTCGATTGTCTACGGGCTGCTGGGTCTTGGCGTCCTGGTGCGCCTCCTGCAAATGGGATCCACCATCATGGCTGCCGGCATTACGATGGCACTGCTCATTCTACCCGTGATCATCATTGCGTCACGCGAGGCAATCCGTTCGGTGCCGGTCTCGCTGCGGTACGGCTCACTGGCTTTGGGTGCCTCGCGTTGGCAGACGACCTGGCGCGTGGTGCTCCCCAGCGCCGCGTCTGGCATCCTAACCGGCACTATCCTGGCCCTTTCGCGTGCCATCGGCGAAACAGCACCGCTGATCGTGGTGGGAGCCGTGACCTACATCACCTACCTGCCTGACGTGAGCACCAATGGGCTGGCTGGTGCGCTGCAAAGCCAGTTTACAACCTTGCCAATTATGATCTATAATTGGACCTCGCGCCCGCAGGCAGCGTTTCATGACCTGGCAGCAGCCGGCATCATCGTGCTGCTGGCGCTCTTGCTGGCGGCCAATGCGTTGGCCATCATCCTGCGTAACCGCCTGCAGAAACGGTATTAGGTAGTGTGTTATGTCGATTTCATCAACAAAAACGATCATTGAACCGAACGGTTACAACCACGGCCGTCACGATGGACGTGTGGCATTCGATGTGCGTGACCTGGAATTTCGTTATGGTTCATTTACAGCCATCACCGGCATTTCAGTGCAGATTCCCGTGCGCCAGGTCACAGCCATCATTGGGCCATCGGGTTGTGGTAAGAGCACTTTTTTGCGCTGTTTCAACCGTATGAACGAACTCATCCCCGGCACCAGTCATTCGGGCGAGATTCTATTCCACGGACAGAACCTCTACGGTCCCGATGTGGACCCCGTCGAAGTGCGGCGCCGCGTGGGCATGGTGTTCCAGAAACCTAATCCGTTTCCCCAGTCGATCTTCGATAACATCGCCTACGGACCGCGGGTCAACGGGTTCGAGGGCAAGATGGAGGAACTGGTCGAAAAGAGCCTGCGTGCGGCGGCCCTGTGGGACGAAGTGAAAGACAAACTCAAACAAAGCGCCTACGCCCTGTCCGGCGGCCAGCAGCAGCGGCTGTGCATTGCCCGCGCCATCGCCATCGAACCCGAAGTCATTCTGATGGATGAGCCCTGCTCGGCGCTGGACCCGGTAGCGACGCTCAAGATCGAAGAATTGATGAAGGAACTCACCACCAAGTACACGATCGTGATCGTCACCCATAACATGCAGCAGGCGGCGCGCGTTTCCGACCTCACCGCCATGATGATGCTGGTCGATGGTACCCGTTCGGGCACCGTGATCGAGGTGGGGCCCACCAACCGGATTTTCTCCAATCCTACAGACAAACGCACCGAGGACTACGTCACCGGTCGTTTTGGTTGAGCTGGCCGCCTCATCCTGTGCGGCCGTGCATTTTCCTTGTGGCGGCTGCGCGAGCGCCATGCCCACAGGCCTTCAAGGATGCGACAAGGTAGATGACATGGAAGTAAGCCGGACCATTCTGGTCGTCGAAGATGAAGCCGCCCTGCGTGACCTGCTCGTCTACAACCTGCAGCGCGAAGGTTACCAGACCTTGCAGGCACCCAGCGGTACTGATGCCCTGCGTCTGGCCCGCGGCCACAAACCTGACCTGATCATCCTCGATTTGATGCTGCCCGAGCTCGATGGGCTGACCGTCTGCCGCACCCTGCGCCGTGAGCCAGCTACGGCCCCCGCGGCCATTCTGATGCTGACGGCGCGCAGCGGCGAGATCGACAAGATCGTGGGTCTGGAGGCCGGCGCCGACGACTACCTGGTCAAGCCGTTTGGCCTGGGCGAGCTGATGGCGCGCGTGCGCGCCATGCTGCGCCGTACGCGCGTGGCGGTTCTGCGTGAGACGCTCGAGGCGCGTGACCTATCCCTGGACCTGATCGGCCGCCGTGCAGCCCGCGCCGGCGCGGAGCTGTCCCTCACCCCAAAGGAGTTCAGCCTGTTGGCCGAGCTGATGCGTCACCGCGGCGCGGTCTTGACGCGTGACCTGCTGCTCAACCGTGTGTGGGGGTACGACTACCACGGTGACACACGCACCGTCGACGTGCACGTGCGCTGGCTGCGTGAAAAAATCGAAGACGATCCTTCGCACCCTCTGCGCATTCAGACCGTGCGCGGCCTCGGTTACCGGTTCCAGGAGTAGCCGGTGGACTGGTCGCTGAGCAACGGTTGGCTCTTGCTCCTGGTGGGCGTCGTACTGGTGTTGTTCGTGTGGCTCAAACGGACGCGCGATCGTTTGGCCGGTGCACAGCAGGCGTACGCGCAGGTTTCCCGGCAGGCAGCCGAACTCGAAACCGATCTGCAGCGCACCATCATCGAACGGCTGGCACTCGGCTCGACGGCCACCTGCGGCCTGTTGGTCATCGACCGTTTGCAGAAGCTCGTCTGGCTCAACGAAGCGGCTCAGGAGCTGTTCGCTGCCGGTGAGGCCGCGGGTCGTTCGCTGCTCGAAGT
>JAYRNS010000319.1:0-3616 GCA_041912075.1 Anaerolineae bacterium | reverse complement strand
GCCCGGCTTGGCAGACCCGGTCAAAGATGGTACAATCGACTTTTGATGGTCAAGGGTCCGTAAACGAATACCTTCCCGATCTCGGCGAAAATGCCCTGACAAAACGACGGAAGATGTTCATTTACGGACACAAGCGCGTGGAGGATGTCGAATTGGTGATGCGTGACGCAGCCGGTAGTGTCCTGCCGGAGCTGGCCGAAAAGCCGGTCTACGTCAACCAGATGTTCGCTGCGATTGCTGGTCGCTACGACGTGATGAACCGCATCATGACGGGAGGCCAGGATCAGAGTTGGCGCCGGCTGGTGGTGGACGCGTGCAATCTGCCGCGCGCCGGGCACCTGTTGGACGTGGCTACTGGCACGGGTGACATCGGGTTCGAGGCCATGCGCCGGCGGCCCGATGTCGTGGTCACGGGGGTTGATTTTACGCACGAGATGCTGCGCATCGGGCAGGACAAGGCCTACCGCCAGGGGCTGATCGATGTGTATGGGTCGCGCCTGCGTTTTGCCGATGCCGATGCCCTGGGCCTGCCGTTCGAAGATGACACGTTCGATGCGGCCGTTTCTGGGTTTATGATGCGCAATGTAACCAACGTGGCGCGTGCCTTTGCCGAACAGCGGCGCGTTGTGCGACCGGGGGGTCGCGTGGTGTGTTTGGAGATCACCCGCCCTGGTTTGCCGCTGTGGCGCGACCTGTTTCGTTTTTATTTCTTCCGCATCGTGCCCTGGATTGGCGGCATTGTCAGCGGACAGCGCCAGGCATACACCTATCTGCCGCAGTCCACGGCCGCATTCCCGCGACCGGCGGCACTGGCCGGCATCATGGAGTCGATTGGTCTGCGCCAGGTGAGCTACCGCACGCTGATGCTGGACACCGTCGCATTGCACGTAGGCACGGTGTAGGGACGTCATGCTGTCATGAGCCAACGCCGTATCATCATCGGGCTGAGTGGGGCCAGCGGGCAGATCTACGGCATTCGCCTGCTCGAGATTCTGCGGGCTGCGCCAGACATCGAGACACACCTGGTGATGTCCCCCGCCGCTCGTATGACGATCGCACAGGAGACAGACTGGGATCCGCGCGACGTGGATCGATTGGCCGACGTCGTGTACCGGCCGGGCGATGTGGGTGCTGCCATTGCCAGCGGCTCGTTCCAGACGGCGGGTATGATCGTGGCACCGTGCAGCATCAAGTCGCTGTCGGCGATCGCCCAGTCGTACGATGCCGACCTGCTGACCCGGGCGGCGGATGTACAGTTGAAAGAAGGACGCCCCGTGATTCTGCTGGTGCGTGAGGCCCCGCTGCACGTGGGGCACCTGCGGCTGATGGTGCAGGCGGCCGAGATCGGCTGCGTCATCTTTCCGCCCGCACCAGCGTTTTACGCGCGGCCACAAACGGTCGACGACATCGTCGATGGTACCGTTGGGCGGGTGCTGGCCCGCATGGGGCTCGAAAACGATCTGTATTACCACTGGCGTGGTATGAGGGAAGCGGTCGCCGGACAGCCGCGCCCCGCGGAACCCGCACCGCCAGTGGCCGGTGGCGACGTGTCGCGTAACCCAGGGGGTGATGATGATTGGTGATTCGTTCCGGCAGCGCGTGGACGAGCTGTTGCAGTGTCACACGACCCTCACCCTGGCCACGTGGACGCCGGAAGGGCCGCAGGCGGCACCACTGTTTTTTGCGCACGCCTGGCTGGACCTGGATGACGATGACGAACGGCTGTTTCTGTATTTCATCTCCAACCCTGAATCGGACCATGCCGAGGCATTGCAGCGACAGCCAGCGGTGGCAGCGGCCATCTACCAGGATGGACAGGACTGGCAGGCGATTCGCGGTTTGCAGATCGAGGGGATGGCACGTGCAGTCGGCGATGAGGCTGAGCACCAGCAGGCACTAGCGGCCTATGGGGCCAAATACCCGTTCGTCGCGCCGGGATTGATGCAGCGCGACGGTGGTCCGATCGAGCTGTCCGGGCCGTTAGCCCGCAGCCGTTTTTTTGTCATCGACGTCGATTGGATTCGCCTCATCGACAATACGCGCGGCTTTGGCTATCGAGAGGAAGTGACGCTGTGAACCACACAGTCCAGCCGTCAACGCCGGTATGGGACAGGGCTGCTGAACGCGGCGTACCCTCCCTGGTATGGCGCTTTGGCCAGGATCGACGGCTCGACATGATCCGGCAGTGGGCGCCGCTGGAGGGTGCACGCGTGCTGGTGGATGGCTGCGGCATTGGAACGTATGTGCATAAGCTGGGTGGGTTGGCCAGCACCGTCGTGGGTCTTGATATCGAGTACGCACGCGTGCGCCAGGGTGCCGCACAGTCGCCAACTCTACATGTCGGGGTGTGCGAGGTTTTGCCCTACCCGGCGGCGTCATTCGACGTGGTTCTGTCGCACGAGGTGCTGGAGCACGTGCGTAATGACTACCAGGCGGCCGCCGAGATGGTCAGGGTCCTGCGTCCTGGTGGCCGGGCGGTGGTTTTTGTGCCCAACCGTTTGTACCCGTTCGAGACGCATGGCCATTATTGGCGCGGGCAGTACCATTTTGGCAACACACCGCTGATCAACTGGCTGCCGGATCGTGTGCGTAACCGGCTCGCTCCGCACGTGCGGGCGTACACAGCCGGTGGGCTGCGTGCCTTGTTTGCCGACCTACCGGTGACGGTGGTCGTGCATACGCAGATCTACCCTGGCTATGACAACCTGACGGCACGCCGGCCGCGCGTGGGCCGGCTGGCCCGGCGGGTGACCTATACCATAGAGCATTCTCCACTAGCAGTGTTCGGGCTGTCGCATTTTTTGGTTGTCGAAAAGAAGGTTTGACAGCGCGCTGGGAACCGCTCGTCAGTATCAGCCGTTTTACGTATAAATTGTTCGCTACGGACGAATTATGACGAATCGATCACAACAAATTCTACTCTGGCGGCAGCGCCGTGCCCGCCGCACCCGGCTCAAGCCAAAATGGCTGCGTTGGACACTGCAGGCTTTGCTGGTAGTCGTCATGGTGGGAGTTCTGGGCACGGCCGGGGTGGCACTGACCAGCGCCGCCGCCGCTGCCGGCGTCTATGTCTATTTCACACAAAATCTCCCTGATGCCACTGCGATCGAGACCGAGCAGGAAGACTTCGAGACGGTGAAGATCTACGATCGCACCGGACAGCACCTGCTGTACGAGTCGATCGATCCAAGACCGTTTCGGGGTGATCGCACCTACCTGCCGCTGAGCGAGATGTCGCCCTGGTTGGTCAAGGCCACCGTCGGTCTCGAAGACCGCAGCTTCTACGAAAATCCTGGGGTCAATTTCCGTGGCCTGGCGCGCGCGTTTGTCTCCAATTTGCAGGGCGAAGGGGTCCAGGGCGGCAGCTCGATCACCCAACAGCTGGTGAAGAATGTGCTGATTCCGCCCGAGGAACGCGTGCAGCGCAGTTATACGCGCAAGGTCAAGGAAACGCTGATGGCCCTCGAGGTGACCCGGCGTTATCCCAAGGACCAGATTCTGGAATGGTACCTGAACTATAACTTCTACGGCAATGCAGCTTACGGCGTTGAAGCGGCCGCCCAGGTCTATTTCAACAAATCGGCGCGCGACGTGACGCTGGCCGAAGCCGCCATGT
>JAYRNS010000318.1:0-4626 GCA_041912075.1 Anaerolineae bacterium | reverse complement strand
CGCTGCGCAATACCCACGCCCAGCCAGAGCGTCAGCCCCATCCAGGCGACTAACATCGAATCGACGGTGGCAAAGTGCGCTTCACGCACCGGCAGCAGACTGACCGCCAACAGCAGCGCGCTCAACCAGGCGACGGTTCGCCCAAACAAACGCCCCGCCAGCGCCGCGGTCAGCCCCACCGTGGCCACGCTCGCCAGGACCGACAGCAGCCGGCCGACGTACAGCATGGGCGCCGTGTCGAACGGTATCGTCAGAAACGACTTGAGCCAGCCCAGTACCTGTTCGGCCAGACCGCTGGTCAGTGCCAGCAGGTACAAGGGCAAAGCACCGTAGGATGAAGCCTGCGGATCGAGCGAACCACTGGTCTGGAAACGCTCTGTCAACTGGCTTGCCAGGTACACCACGTGCGCTTCATCGACGTTCAGGCTGTGCGGGAACCCCCAGGTGAGACCGGCGGTGCGCAGAACCAGGGCCAGCAGACTGATCACAACGAGCCCAAGCGCAAACCACCATCCACGTTGTCTCATGCGCCCCATGCAGACGCCTCTGTTCTAATACCGCCGACGTCCACTGTGCCGGCCCGGCCCGCATGACCGCAGTGCGCCGCCGCAGGGCACGTGCGGCTCACAGCTCGCCGCGCGTGAACGCGGCGCTGATGCCCTCTGCCGTACGTGTCGCGAGCGCCGATATGGTCAACGCCGGGTTGACCCCCGCCCCGGTCACGAAGGGGCTGCTGTCACCGATAAACAGGTTCGGCACGTCGTGTGTGCGGCACCACGGATCGACGACCGACGTCTGCGGGTCGGTTCCCATGCGGCACGTGCCCAGGTAGTGTGACGAGCCGCCGGGGCGGTATTCCGATTCCCAAACCTCGGTGGCCCCCGCGGCCTGCAGGATCTCGTGGTTGGTCCGCATGATCGCTTCGAGCATGGCCTGGTCGTTGGCGCGTGGCTCGTTGATGATACGCGGCACCGGCAGACCGACGTGGTCGGTCAGCTGCGGATCGAGCGTCACCTCGTTTCGCAGGTCGGGCAGCTGATCACCCACGGTGGCCAGGCCGACCATGTGGGAGAAGATCTCCTGCACGCGTGCTTTGTGCGCTGCTCCCCAGCCAGGCACGCGCCGGGCTACAGAGAGCGGCCACTGCCAGCCGTTGTTGACTTCGACTGTCCAGCCGCGGGCAAAACTGTTGCGTGGATTGGTGGCATAAAAATCCTGCATCATGCCCCCCGCCGGAATTCCCCGCCAGGCATTGAGCCGCTCGTCAAACACCCCGTAGGTGAAAACCGCCAGGTGCTCGGTGAAATATTTACCCACCAGCCCACTCGAATTGGCCAGCCCGTCTGGAAACCGCGCCGACTTGCTCAGCAGCAGCAGCCGTGGCGTTTCCACGGCATTGCCGGCAATGACGATCGCGCGCGCCGCGATCTCGCGTTCCCGTTTGTCGGGGTCGAAGTAGATGACGCTGCGGGCGCGCCCATCCGGACCTACGGTGATTTCGCGCGCCATACATTCGGCGCGGATTTCGACCCGGCCCGTCGCCTCCGCCCGGCGCACGTAGGTCACGTCGATGCTGCCCTTGGCGCCAATCTTGCACCCCAGGCGACACGCGCCGCACTCGATGGCCGCCGGACGGCCGTTCCAGGGGCGGCTGGGCAGCGCCACCGGAGAATGGACCATGTGCAGACCGAGCTGCGCCGCGCCCTTCTGGATGGCCTGGCTGGCACAGTTGAAGGCAAACGGCGGCAGCGGGAACGGCCGGCTGCGCGGCGGGTCGAACGGATTAGCCTCCGCACCTGATGGTCCGGAGATACCGATTTCATACTCGACGCGCGTGTAGTACGGCTCCAGATCGGCGTAGGTCAGCGGCCAGTCGTCGGCCACCCCGTCCTCACTGCGCACGCGAAAATCGGACTCGTGAAAACGTGGTGAGACCCCGACGTAGATCAGCGTCGAGCCACCAACGCCCTTGGCCCGGCTGTAGTTGAAGCGTGAATCCCCGCTTGTCGTGTAAAGATCACGCCGCGGGTCAGCCGGTTCGAAGACCCTGGTGGCGGTTACTTCAAAATCGTGTTCGGCGGTGCGGTAATCGACGTACGGGTTGAACCGTTTGCCCGCATCCAGCACGATCACGCGCAGACCAGTCTCACCAAGCTCTTTGGCAATGACACCGCCACCGGCCCCACAGCCCACCACCACCACATCCACCGTTTCTTTCGGTGGCTGCAATCGAAACAAATTCAACGATGCGCCTCACACTGCAAAATAGTCCGCGCCGGCCATCCACGAATTGGGGACACGAATAAACGAATCCGAATCCTAAAGGCGCGCAGACTCTTTGTCCACATTTCCACGCAACACCCCAACCCCCGGCCCCTGATCCCTAACCCCCAACCCCTAACACCCATCCCCCACCACGCCGGCATACCCCTTCGGCATCGGCGGTCCATCGTAGCCCAACCACTGCCAGGCAACGTCGCTGGTGTAGAAGGCCTGTTTCACATCGTCGACCAGTCGCGGGAAAAGAACCACGGCGGCTTCCACACCCTGCAGTTCCTGAACCGTGGTGGTGACCTTGCGAGTGACACGGTCGACAACGGTGGCGGCATCTGCCCGCGCCGCAGCCATGGCGTCTACGGTCTTTACCAGATCCTCCTGCTGCGCCCGTGTCAGGTCGACGAAAACCGCGCCGTGGGTCTGCACGGCGATCTCGTCGAAGGCCAACAACCCAGGGCCGTACTGCGCCTGTCGCGCGGCCGAAGTGGCAATCAGGCGATCGACGGTGTCAACCACCGCGGCCTCCGGTGCACCGGGACCCAGGGCATCCGACGGCAACAGGATGGAAGCCAGGGGCGCCAACAGTACGTATTCAGGCTGGGTCAGCCACTGTGTGCTGCCGGTGGGCCGGCGGCGGTCGCGCTCGGCCAGCATGGTCTGGCGCGTATTATCGTCCCACCACAGTTTGCCGCCGGTGCCGAGAATGACGGCACCGCCCACGGCAGTTCCAACGACGGCGGCGCGCTTCAGAAACCCGCGCCGCGTGACAGCGTGCGCCGCTTCATGCTCCACGGTCAATTTACTTCTCCCACAACAAAAGCGGTCCACCGGCGGCCTGTTCGTCGCGATAGACGACGTGCCACGGGGCCGGCAATTCTGCCCCACTGCGCCAGGCTGCCAACCGCGGCCGGCCAGCCAGCTTGCGCGGCGACGTGACGATGACGTCCACCGCGTTCTCTTCGGCGTAAGCCAGCACCTGCGCCGGTGTGCCGTTGGGCATCGGTACGTGGATGCCATCGGCGTAAAACGGCACCTGGCTGTGGACCGCCAGGATGCGCGGCTGCGATTGGCCAGCGTGCTGTGCCAGCCAGACGCCGGCGCGCTGCTGATCCACGTCGACCGCCCGGCGGGCGGTCACGGTGCTGCTGCGCGGCAGGCTCCACAGCAGCACGACGGCGATGGCGCATGCGGCTGCCGTGCCGATCCACCCTGCCGCACGCCGGGGATGGTCGCCGCGGCGCCTGACCAGCCAGGCGATGATCCCACCCTGCACGCTGGCCAACGCCACACCCGCCCACACCAGCCACAGCGGCAGCAGTGGCACCACGTAGCGGGTGTAGACCTGCGGCACCACCATGATCACCAGCAGCGCGGGCAGGATAAACGATCCCAGGAAAACCGACGACCAATGCCAGCCGCGCCGTCGAAACGACGGCAGCACCGTCACGGCGGCACCGGCCACCACCGCCAGCAGCACCAGCGGTGACATCAGGTACAAACGCAGCTCCAGCCACACCTGTACTGCCCCTTGCCGGAGCAGGGTTACACGGGCCAGCCAGTTCACGCTTTCGGCCACCGCCGGCGGGTTCTCGACCAGACGTGCGCTGCGTTCCAGGAACACACCGGTGGGCCGCCCCGCTTCGTCGAGACCATAGGCAGCGTCGACGTAGCTGATGCCGGCCGCCATGCGCTGCGCAATGACGAAATTCAGCCCGCTTTTGCTCTCCCAGGCTGGCCGGTTCAGCGCACTGCTCAGCCAGACCACATAAGGCAGAGCAACAAGGGCGAAACTGCCCACCAGGGCGACGAGCACCTGCCAGCGGCGCCGCCGGCTGGGATAGCGCGCGATCAGCAGCCACAAGACCATGACACCGGCCGCCAGTGCACCTTCGATGCGGGTCAGGTAAGCCGCACCCAGGCTCAGGCCGGCCAGGGCGGCGATCTGCCAGCGGCCACTGCGCCGGGCCTGCCAGCCCAACGCCAAACCCAGCACCAGCAGCAGGGCGTACAGCGTCTCGCTCCATTCCAGGCTGCTGTACTCGATCAACAGCGGCATGCCGGCGACGAGCAGCGCCGCCCACAGCCCGCTCCGTCGATCGAACAACTGGTAACCCAGCCAGAACGTGGCCGGCACCAGCGCAACCCCGGCCAGCCACGACACCAGGCGCGCACTCGTGACACCCTGGCCCGTGATCGCAGCCCCGGCGGCAATCAGCCAGGGATAAAGCGGCGGCACAAACGGCTCACGTCCGCCCAAGATCCCAACATAGCCGCGACCCGCCAACAGGTTGTGCGCGATTGTAACATAGGTGGTGCCCTCGGTCAATACAACGGGCTGATCGAACAGTG
>JAYRNS010000317.1:0-6910 GCA_041912075.1 Anaerolineae bacterium | reverse complement strand
CACCGACGCGGCCTGCCAGTCGCCAAGGGCGCTGTCCAGGTCATCGGGTGCACCGGAAGCCGGCTCGAGCCCGAGGTTGTAGTACGGTGCGGTGTCGGCACCCGACCACGCCCCGTAGTTGAGCCAGAGGCCGGCATAGGGCAGCTGGGCAGGATCGAACTCGAAACGCAGACTCCGGCTGCGTGCCGGGTCGTGCAGAGCGATGGTGCCGGTGCTGAGCGGCCCGGCAAACAGCTTGGCTGCCCAACCGGCATCCGCGTCGGGAACCTGACTGACGTCAAGCGAACCCGCCAGCGGCCAGACGAAGCGTTCGGGCACAGACCCGGCGCCATAACGACGGACCGGGCTGCCGGCTGGCAGCTCGATCCGCATACCCGGCTGGATGGCCAACAGCGGGTGGGCACACCACACGTAGACGAAAGGCGAATTGCTGCGGTTCGTGACTTCGTAGTCGATGTCCAGCACCGGTGCTGTGGGGTGCAGTTGTAGGGTGCGGCGAAAGACGTAGGGGAAGTGGACCCCTTCTGCCCACAACTGGAGCCTATCACCCGTCCAGCGGACGTCACAGCGCGCAGCCCACACTTCGCCATGGTCGCGCACCGGCTCGCCGCGCCACGGCTCCAGCGGATACGTGCCGGCCGCCACGGCCGGGAAACACTCGTCCCAGCCGCCCAGGTCGGCCTCGCGTACGTAGGAGGTTTCGAGACCCGGCCGGCGCCAGGCCAGGTACGGGTTGCGCCAAAGCCACTCGCGTCCCTGGGTATCGGTCAGCGACGCAATCTTGCCACCCAGATCAGGCACGACCACCAGTGACAGCTGGCCGTTGGACAGGCGCAGTGCCGGCAGGCCAGCGAAGGATTCCAGGTTGAACATAGCCTTGCAGGATTCCTTTCATCAGGGCCATCTATTCGCGCATGGGCGGATGGCGTGTGCGCTGGCCCAAAGCGGCAGCATGGCTGCCGCACTCCAGATTCGCGCATTCGCGGACGGCAGCCGGCCTTCGCGGACGGCGGACGGCAGCGCGCTTCACGCCTCCACCTGCATGTCCGGATACCGTCGTGCCACCCAACGCGTCCCCAGCCAGCCGATGACACCCCACCCGGCCACGAAGGCCTCGGTCAGGAGGATGCGGGCGTTGGTGAGACCCATGAGTTGGGCCCAGGCCGCCACGGCATCGATCAGGGTCATGTAAATGAACGACAGCCAGAACCAGCGCGCCTGGCGGGTGGCCACGGCGTAGAAGATGAGCACCTTGGCAAAAATGTGCACGAGAATCGTGAAAAAGCGTTCGCTGATCGGCACCACACCCATCCAGAAGTTGTTGGCGGCGGCCAGCTGCTGCATGGCGTCGGGCGGGATCAAAGCTGGCGCCAGCAGGGCGGTCAACATCGTGGCCAGCGAACTCAGGCCGATGACGATCGCCTCGGTGGCCCCAAACCCGATGCCAAAGGCCAGCGGTTTGGGCCAGGGCGCTTTGCCCAGCCGCGTGTAACGCAGCACCAGCCACAACAGGGCCCCTTCGAAAATGCCGGTTAGCAAACCCACATAGATGTAGAAGGCTGGATCGGCCAATATCGGAGGGAGACTGCGCGTCCAGGAATAGACAAGGCCGTTCATGGCACTGGCCCAGGTAAACTTGAGAAAGATGGCCAGCACCCAGGCCAGACCGCCCAGACCGAGGTAGGCCCAACCCAGCCGCCGCACCCCGGCGAAGACGATGAATCCGATCCCCACCAGGATCATGCCGCTGCCGCCGAGGAGGGCGAGCGGCGTGACCGCGGGCACTACGACCTGTCCGGGTGCCCACTGCAGGGAATAGGTCAGCTGCACCGGGCCATCCCAGGCCAGACCCAGACGATAGTCGCCCGGCCCATCGAGCTGGATGACCTTGTTGATCAAGAAGGGTCCCGGGTTGGTGATCATTTCCTGCCAGACGGCTGTATCTTGGGAATCGAGCATCTGGACGCGACTGGCACCAGTGGCCAGCGTGCCGCGCACATCGACACCAACCAGTTGGCTGGTGCCGGTTACGGCAATCGTAAAAGGCATGTTGCTGCCAGCAGTGGTCTCGTCGAGCAAGGCACCGGTCACACTGGCGCCAACTGCCGGCGTTGGGGTGGCGGGTGTCGATGCACAGGCGGCCAACAGACCGCTGGCCAGCAACAGCAGCAGGGCAATGCAGGCGCCGCGCAGTATGACTACACCTTTGGGAATCATGGCATCACCTCGATGAACACCCAAGCCGACCGGCTTGCTCCCAAGGCATCCTGCCAGAGCCGGACACCGCTGGGGTGTGCAGCCGGTTGCTCCTCGAAAATCAGCAGTTCGTTGTCTGCCGCGAGCCAGGAGGCGGGCAGTTTGTAATATTCCTGCGGACCCACCTGCCAGTAGCGTCCGAGATTGTGGCCATTGAGCCAGAGCTGGCCCTTGTGCAGCTGACCCAGGCTCAGCTTGAACGGACCGCTGCCGTGGATCTGTCGGTCATAGCCAAAGCGGGCACGCCAGAAGCGTGGCTGGTGCTCGGGTGCCGGCACGGTGCCGGGAGTAGCCCCCGCACGGAAGGACCAGCGGGTCACGAACGCAGGTTCCCTGTCGTAGGTCACCAGCCAGGCATGCCAGGGTGCGCCGGCGTAGTCGCGAATGTGCAGCGCCACCACGTTCCCCGCGGGCCTTAGAAAGGGTGTGACGTCCAGCTTGAAAAAACCGCCGCCATAGTGCCGGCTGAACCGGCTAACAGCCTGCCCGTTGACGAACAATGCACCGGGATTGCGGTCGCCGGTCAGGTAAAGGAGCGCCTGCTGGCCTGCCGGCACGTCGATTTCGCGTAGCAACCAGATATCGGGACCAGAGAAAGGAAAAGCCGCCAGATCCACGTCGACCGCGTCCGCGCGCACGTGGGCCGGTTTGGCATTGGCGATGGCCTCGCCGGCAAACGAAGCCTCTTGCCAGAGGGCGGTCCAGCCGCGCGTGATGTCGGTTTGCCGGCCGCGTCCGTATAAATTATCGGTCAAACCCTTGCGCTCGCCCAGGCCTGACCCGTAGTTGAAACGGCCCAGATTATCGACCAGCATGCGGAGGTCATACGTGCCGGCGGTCAGGTCGACCGGTATCGTCAGCCGAGGTCCTCGGGTATCGATGCCCAAGCTTCCAGCGTGCCGGCCGTCGATGAAAAGATGTGCACGGTCGGACAAACCCGGCGCGGCCAGGTCTGCACGCAGGGGAGCAGCGAGGTCGAGCTGCGCACGATACCAGGTATAACCGAGAGTCGTCGCCACATGCGCCCCCGGCCCATCGATATCCAACCAGCCGTCCGAATCGATGAGCTCTGCGACCGGCAGACTTGTCCAATCGCCCAGGTCAGGCAGCGCTTGGGTCGGTGGATCGGTGTGCGGTACGGTCAGGCGCTCGGGTGGCGCGGTGTTTCCAACGTTCACCCAGTAACACGGTGTGTCGTCCACCAGGTGGGTATGCGCCTGCCAGCCGACCGAATGCGCGGTGACTGCGCTGACACAGTGTGGTCCCACGATGAAACCGGCACGATCCACTGGCCAGCAGCGTTCGGCGTCAGCCTGGGTCAGCAGCAGTACGTTCAGCTGGCGGCCTGCCGCGGTCTCCGACGGGCGTACGCGTACCAGCGTTGGTTCTTCTTTGAGCCAGTATTCGATGGCCAGTCGATGACCGGTCAGTGTTACCCGGGCAGCGGCCGAATCGACCATCTCCCAGTGCAGTGGTGTCCCGCTGTTGGCCGCGTCGGGCAGGATCAGCATCAGCTGGCCCATCTCGCCCGGGAAGCCATAAACGATCAGGGTATCAGCGGTCGGGGCTGGCCAGAAACCGAGAATGCGCCCGCTGTGGTAGGCCAGGTGCAAACCGTCGTCACCGAGCGGCAGGTTGGTGAACAGGGGTTTGATCGAGGTAGCCTCGACCTCGACGCCCATATGGACCAGTTCCTGCGGGTTGTCAGGGAAAGGTTGTACGAACACCTGGTAGGTCTGGCGTTCGACGGTGTCGTTGCGCAGGTAGACGGCACCGAATGAGCCGCTGCGGACGCTGCGCAGGGGCGCACCACCGCCAGCGGCACGCCCGGCCACTGCTTTGGGTGCGATCACCCGTGCCTCGCCGGGAGTCGCCCGTGCCAGGAGGGGTGCCAGCGTGGTGCCCAGTGTACTCAAAAACAGGTGATGGCGACGCGCCACGTAATATTTCTCCGTCAGCCCGCCGTACTCGCTGACCGGGGCGTCGTAATCATAGGATGTGGTCATATGAATCGTGTCGCCACCCACGGTGCGACCGCCCCAAAAGCCAAAGTTGGTGCCGCCGGCCCACATCCAATGACTCAAACCGCTTGCGCCGGCCGCCGTCAGCTCGTGCAGACGGTTGTCAAGTGCTGCCGCTGACTTGCCATTGTGCCGGCTGGCGCCCCAGTTGTCGAACCAGCCGCTCCACAGTTCGCTGACGATCATGGGGTTGTCCGGCCAACAGGCGCGTGTCTCGACCAACTTACGGTCGATGCCGGTCCAACCGTTGCGAAATTCGGCCGCACCCGGCATGGCGCCCATGCAGGTGTACAGGGGCACGCGGATGCCGCCCGCCCGCAAGGCCTGCGCGAGGGTGGTCTGGTGGGCATCGTGCCCGTAGACGCCCGAGGCCCAGTGCTCGTTTTCGATCTGCACAAGGATGATGGGGCCATCGCGGTCGGCCTGGCGCGCGGCCAGGATGGGCAGCAGGGTGTCGAACCAACGCCGCGTGGCGGCGAGAAAGGCGGGGTTGTCGAACCGGTAGGCCATGTCGGGTTGGTTGGCCAGCCAGGCCGGCAAACCGCCGTTTTCCCATTCGGCGCAGATGTACGGCCCTGGGCGCGCAATCACGTACAGGCCAAGTTCTGAACACAGATTGAGATATCCCGCCAGATCGGCCAGACCGTCAAAATCGAACGTGCCTTCTACCGGCTCGTGCAGATTCCAGGGAATCACCGTGTCAATTGTGTTTAGCCCACCAGCTTTGGCTGTCAGTAGGATCGAGCGCCACTCAGCCTGCGGAAAGCGAAAATAGTGGAGTTGCCCCGCCAACAGGTAGAACGGCCGGTCATCCAGAAACAAACCATCACGCGTGATGGTGACGTTGGGCATGTTGTCTGACTCCTATCAATACCTTCACACCGGCTGGCGTTCCCTGGTGACCTGTGGTGATGGGCCTAATCGCCGCTCTCCCAGCCTCGAGCACGGGCGATAGCACGCTGCCAGCGGGCGTAAAGGGTATCGCGCTGATCGGCGGACAGGCGCGGTGCGAAGCGGATTTGCTGCGCCGGCAAGGGTGGCAGGTCATCGATTGTGTGCCAAACGCCGGCCCCCAGGCCGGCCAGGAGGGCCGCCGCGCGCGCGGTCGTCTCGGTGAAGGCGGACCGGATCGTTGGGATGCCCAGCAGGTCGGCCTGGATCTGGCAGGCTTCATCGCTGGTCGATACGCCGCCACCGAGGTACAGACGATCGACCCGCAGCCCCGTCTCGCTGGCAATCGTATCGAGGATGGCGCGCAGCTGGAAACCCAGGGATTCGAGAAAGGCACGTACGATGTGACCGCGTGTCGTGCCCAGGGTCAGACCCAGGATCGTGCCACGGGCGTGGTGGTCGTTGTAGGGCACGTTGAGACCGGTAAAGGCCGGCACGAAGACGACGCCGCCGCTGTCCGGAACCGATGCGGCCAGGACACCGACGTCGCTGTCGTGGTCGAAAAGCCGTGCGCTTTCGCGCATCCAGCGAATCGCGGCACCGGTCACGGCGGTATCGGCCTCCAGACAATAGGTCGGCACCGGATCGGGCATGCCGGGTGGCGCAGCGACGAGCGCGCCCGGCAGTACCCACGCATAATACACGTTCATTTTTTCCTGGTCCGGCGCCTGGTGACCGACACAGACATCGACAAATGAGGCCGTGCCGTGGGTGCACTCGGCATCACCGGCCCGGCGGCATTCGTAACCAAAAAGAGCACCCTGTTGGTCGCCGATCATGGCGAAGACCGGCACGTCGCTCGTTCCCCCCGCGGCGGATGGCAGCTTCAACTGGCCAAAGGGATGCACGCTGGGCACCGGGTCAGGCAGGGGCGAGCGCGGCACACCCAGATGTTCCAGCCAGTCCTGCCAGTAGGTCCCATGGCGAAAGTCGTACAGGCCCGTGGCTTGTACGAGGTAAGCATCCATCCAATGGCCATTGGGATGACCCAGCGCGTTGAGCACCCAGGCCGCTGCGAGACCGAAACGTAAGCGACCCGCACGTGCCGCCTGGATCAGCATTTCATCGTGGCGCATGCGCCATGCGAGGTGCAGCGCTGAGCTGTAAGGACCCGGTGCATAGCCCAGACGCCAGCGGGTTTCGGACCAGTGCGGCCACACGGCCAGCTCCGCCAGGTCTGGCAGGGTGCGCAGGTCCTGCCAGGTGATGGCGTTGGCGAGCGGCTGCCCCGTCACCCCATCCCAGGCGAAGTCGGTGTTGCGCTGGCTGGCGATCCCGCAGCCCGCAATTTCACCTGGGTGACAGCCAGCCTGCTGGATGGCCTCGGCGATCGCGGCGGACACGGTCTCGGCCACGGTAGGCGGGTCCTGCTCGACCCAGCCAGGCTGCGGGTAGATACGCGGCAGGGCACGATAACCATAGCCGCGCACCTGCCCCTGGTCGTCAATCAGCAAGGCACGGCTGCCGCTGGTTCCCTGGTCGATTCCCAGGAGAAAGGGTTTGTTGGTCACGGTATCATCCTTGCAGGTGTTGCCGGCCTAAGGCATCGTAAAAGAAAAACTTCCGGCATATGGCTAGAATTCCCGGCAAATCACGGGAAGTTATTCTTTTACAAGCCCGAACTGGCCGCGGGTCTGACAGGTTGCGCAAATAGTTATTATATCGTATAGCACATCGGGGTG
>JAYRNS010000316.1:0-5221 GCA_041912075.1 Anaerolineae bacterium | reverse complement strand
GTACGACCGTTATTACGGTGAGACGAGCAGCGATCCGCTGGTCGTGCAGCACCATCCATCACAGGGCTGACAGGATGCGATCGATCGGTTCGGGTCTTCAGCGCGGGTCGTTGCGCCGGCCAGGAGCTGGCGGCTGGCGTTTGCCCCATCTGAGTGTGGCGGCCGCCGGTGCGCTGTTGTTGGCCGCACTGAGTGTGCCGGCCGCGTGGGCGATTCTCAGGTTGGACGTGCGCTGGGTGCTGGCAGCCGCGCTGGGTCTTGTGTTCCTGGCGATCGTACTCGTCACCTGGCCACATTCGGGTCTGGTGCTGCTGATCGGGGCGGCTGGCATCAACCGTTTTCAGGTGAGTGTCGGCGGGCTCAGTGTTTACCCCGAATACGTGGCCCTGGGTCTGGTAAGTATCCTGCTCGTCTTCGACGTGCTGCGCGGCCGCCGTACCTGGCGCTGGCCACCGGCCGCGTGGCCGTTCGCCGCCTGGCTCGTCGTGGCGTTGATAGCCTCGCTGGTGAATGCGCCTGACACGGCCAATAGTGTGGTGTTGTGGTTCAAACTCGTGCTCATGCTGGGGACGTATGTGGTCACGGCCAACCTGGTGCGCGAGCACGCGCTGACCGCGGTGCGGATTCAGCTCCTGGTGGGCGGTGCCGTGGCGGCCTTTGGCCTGCTGGCGCTGGCGCTCTGGTTTGGCGGTCACATCGACCTGGGTGTACACATCAAACCCGAAGGCACGGTTGCTGCCATGGGAACGCAGTGGGAATCCAACGTCTTTGGCTCGTACGTGGCCGCATTGGTGGTGCTGGCCAGCGTGATCGTGGCCGCACCGCTGGCACGTAGTCTGCGGTGGATCGCCGGCCTCACCGTGCTCGTGGGTGTGCCGGCGCTGGTGGCCAGCCTGACACGGGCCGCCTGGCTGGGTGCGGTGGTGGGGTTGGGGTTGGCCGCGATCGTATGGGCAGTCCGCCGGCCGCGGCTGGCCCTGGGCGTCGGTTTGGGCGTGGGGCTGCTGGCAGTGGCGGTGGCGGCCGTCGTGTTCCTTTCCGACCTGCGCACGGTCCTGCCGGGTACAGCGACCATCGATCAAACGACCGTGGGCGACCGCCTAATGTCGCTGGCATCGTTGGACGTGGACGGCAACGTTTGGGTACGGCTGCAAATATACCAGCACGCGCTGCAGGTGTGGCAGGAGCACCCATGGCTGGGATGGGGGGTTGGTGCTTACGGCCAGGCGTATCTGTATCCGAACCAGAATCTGAGCGCCTGGATTCCGAATCTGTTTCTGCACGTGCTGTACGACAGCGGTCTGTCGGGATTGTTGTTTATGGCGGGCGGTCTGGCGGTAGCACTGTGGCGCGGTCTGGCGATCTGGTTCAGGCAGGTGGACACGACGCGTTACCTGGCTGGTGGTTTGTTGTTGGCCGTCATCGCCCTCTTGGTTGCGTTCCAGGCCACCGAAGCCAGCTGGCTGGCCTATTTTTGGGTCTATTTGGGCCTGCTCGAAGGGGTGGTGAGCCACGCACCGCGTCCTATTCGTTAGCGCCACCGGGTATTACGCCGGTGCCGAGGTCATGCTGGTGGACCTGCTGGCGCACCTGAACCGGCCGCGCTGGCAGCCGCTGGTTTTGCTGCCATTTGCTGGGCCACTCAGTACCGCCCTCGATCAGGCCGGGATTCCGTGGCAAACGTGGTCGCTGGCCGCACCACGCACCCGGCAGTCCCTCACCTCACCGGCGGCGCTGACCCGTCTCGCGGGGCGGCTGCCTGTCTCGGCGCTGTCGCTGGCGCGCTGGCTGCGGATGCAGCGCATCGCCCTGGTGCATACCAACAGCAGCGCGGTCGCAGACGGTGCGCTGGCCGCCCGTCTGGCGGGTATACCGCACGTCTGGCACGTGCGCGAGCGGCTGCCGCTGGGTGACAGGACACGCACAGTGTGGGGGCATCTGGCGCTGAGCCTGGCGAATCGCGTCATCTGCATCAGCCGTGCCGTACGGAACCAGGTTCCATCCTGGCGCAGTCACCGGCGAGTGACGGTCATCCCCGACGGTTACGATCCAACCGCGCTGGTGGCCCGGCACACGGGGGACGACGTGCGCGCCAACCTGGGTGTGGGGGGTGCACCCCTCGTGGGCATGGTCGGCCGCATCAGCCCCATCAAGGGTCACCAGGTCTTTTTGGACGCAGCCGCCCAACTGACCCGGACCTGGCCCGAGACCCGTTTTGTCATCGCGGGCGGTGCCCTGCCCGTGTACGAACCACTGCAAGCCGCGCTGCATGCCCAGGCCGCGGGGCCAGCGCTGGCTGGGCGGGTGATCTTCACCGGTGAGCTGGCGCGGGCTGCGGTCATCGACCTGGTGGCGGCGCTCGACGTATTGGTGATGCCGACGGTCACCATGGAGGGGTTCGGTCTGGTGGCGCTGGAAGCAATGGCGTTGGGAGTGCCGGTCGTGGCGACCCACGGCGGGCCAGACGATTTCATCAGCGACGGTGTGACCGGTCGCCTGATACCGGCGGGTCGTGCCGATGCCCTGGTGACGGCAGTCCACAGCCTGTTGCGGGACCCGGTGGCTGCGCGCCGGATTGGCCAGGCCGGACGCGAACACGTACGACAGACGTTAAACATCGAGGCGCACGTCGCGCGTATCGAAGCGGTGTACAACGCCGTGTTGACGCCGGTGTAGGTCCTGTGCGGCGCGTGGGCGTGCCGCACTCCTCGCGACGGTGAGGAGTTTGCACCCCCAGGTGCGGTCCCGTGCCGCACTCCTCGCAACAAAGAGGAGTTCCCACCTGAGAACAGGACACATTCACTGGCTGCGTGCTGACAACGGCACGAGACATGGACTGACGGGAGGAGTTGACCCATGCGCATTGCGATTATGGGCGGGCGAGGCATACCGGCCAATTACGGCGGTTTCGAGACACTCATGGAAGAACTGAGTGCCAACCTGGTAACGCGCGGCCACGACGTCACGGTCTACTGTCGCGTACCGCACATCCGCTATGCTGATGCGCAGTATCGTGGCGTACGCCTGGTAAAACTACCCACGATCCGCCACAAGCACCTGGATACGCTGGTGCACACCACGCTCAGCGCGCTGCACGCCCTGGGGCAGAATTACGACCTGGTGCTGATGGTGATTGCCGGCAACAGCCTGGTGAGCTGGATCCCGCGCCTGGCCGGGCAGAAGGTCATTCTGCACGTCGATGGCATGGATTGGCGGCGGGCCAAGTGGGGTCCCTGGGCGAAACGTTACATCCAGACCTGCGAGCGTCTGGCGCTGACCCTGCCCACGCATTTCATCACCGATTCTCCCGTGGTCTCGGCCTATTACCAGAACCGTTTTCACCGGACACCCGACGGCGTGATTGCCTATGGTGCCGACATCGGGCCGTTGCCGGCGGGTGAGACGCTGTCCCAGTTTGGCCTTACACCGCGCCGGTACATTCTGTTCGTGGGTCGTTTGGTACCCGAGAACTGTGTGCACCACCTGGTTGAAGCGTGCCAATCCCTGGACAGCGGCTTTCGCTGCGTCATCGTGGGTGACGCACCCTACGAGCAGGAGTATATCGAGTATCTCCATCACCTGGCCGGACCGGCCACGGTGTTTACCGGTTACGTGTTTGGCCAGGGTTACCGCGAGTTGTGCAGCAACGCCTACGCATTTGTCGAGCCATCCGAGGTCGGCGGCACCCACCCCGCGCTTTTGGAGGCCATGGCATTGGGCAACTGTGTCGTGGCCAATGGCATCCCGGAAAACCGCGAGGCCATGGGGGACGCGGGGCTGGTGTACGACGGCAGCCGGGGCGCCGAAGCACTTCGGCAGGTGCTCGACCAGCTGCTGGCCTCGCCGGCGTTGGTAGAACGCTACCGCCAGCGGGCACAGCAGTACGCCCACCAGCACTACCAGTGGGAGCACATCACTGACCAGTACGAAGCCCTCTTCCAGCGTGTCCTGGCCGGGAACCTGACGCCAACGGCGGCCGATACACCACCGCGTTTCAACGTGGGATCACGATGAGTGGACTCATAGACGCACCAGTCAGCGTCGTCGGTCATCGACAGCACGGCGCCCGACCGCTGCGTATCCTGTGGGCCGGGTTCGTGCTTCTTTTATTGACAGCCTGTGCCGAAATCGAGCTGCCGGTCAACGAACGTGCCGTGATTGTGCCGGCAGCTACCGCGCTGGCGCCGGCAGCCGATACGACCCGCGCCACATCCCAGCTGAGCACACCGACCCCACCGCCGGTGCATGACAGCGGCTGGCAGGAACTCTTTCCCGGGACCGAGGTCCGCACCCACATCGCGGGGCGGGCGATGACCGCGCTGCGTCTGGTGCCGGCGGCGGTGCACTTCGACGTCGCTTACACCACCAACCCCAACGACGCGCGTACCGTCGATGGCTGGTTGAACCGCAGCACGGCCCTGGCCGCGGTCAATTGTGGGTTCTATTTCACCGACGATCAAGATCAGAACCATGCGATCGGTCTCCTCGCCGGGCCTGAGGGCACGCTGTCGCCGTTGCGGCCGCAGTGGGGGGGCGTGCTGTTTGTCAACGACGAAAAGGGGTGGGTACAGACGGCACCACCGGCGCTGAAGGGGCCGGTACGCCTGGGCGTGCAGGGTTGGCCGATGCTGGTGCGCAATGGTGCGGTGGTGCCGCGCCTCGATGGCGATAACCCCGACGCCCGCACGGTCGTGGCGCAGGACGACCAGGGGCGCATCCTGTTTGTGGTCGATATCGGTGGGGTGAGCCTGGACAGCCTGGCGCGATTTCTGGTCGATTCGGACATGGGTATCGTGCAGGCGGTGAACCTGGACGGCGGCTCCTCGTCCGGTCTGCGCTACCGCAGCGCGGCGAACGCCGCGGCGGCGGGTTATGACAGTTTCTGGATACCGTGTGCTCTGCTGATCAATGCCAGGTCGTAGTCCACAGCGGGCGCTGTGGTGGCGGGTGAACCAACCGGGCACACTGCAAACGGATTGTCTCTCCGTTCGCTGTGTGCCCGGTTGCTGCGGTTTCAAATCCTGCTATCGTGCTGTCCCGGGAAACAACAGAATGAGGATGATCGCCACGACGATCAAGATGATGACGGTGAGCAGACCCTCTGCCTCGGGTTCGGGTTCGGGTCCCAGTGCGGTCCTGGTTGTAATCAGGCCCAAACTCCGGGCCGATGCCAGCGCCAGATCCATGCGGCCTGCGGAGTAGTCCTGCAGCAGCTTGGCCG
>JAYRNS010000315.1:0-2204 GCA_041912075.1 Anaerolineae bacterium | reverse complement strand
CTTGGCCAGATCGATGGCCGCCTGTGGCACCTCGATCATGGCCGCACCCGGTCAAAAACGCGCCCGAGGAACCAGAAGTTCAGCACCCCGGCCCACAGCGCCTGATCGGCCTCCGTCCAAGCATGCAGAATGGCCGTTCCCCAGCCAGCTCCTGCAGTCACGACCGCTGCGAATGCCGCTGTCTTGGCGGCGCAGTACAGGGCCATGAACCAGTAGGTGATGACGGGGCGCACGCTGATCGACAAGGCATCGGCCCAGCGCACCCCAGTTTTCTCGCCCTGAGTGCGAACAGCTTCCCGCAGGGTCTCAATGGCTCCGACGTTCCACGCGGCATCGGCACCCGCGCCGATTTCCGACATCCGTTGTGCGCCGCGAATCTTCTCGAACTCCAGCGCCTTGTCCTGCATCGCCAGTTCGTGGCCACGCTCGCCTTTACGGTCGAGCAATTTGAGGATTTCAGGTGCGAGACGGAAGGCCCCTCCGAGGAGACCACCGAGCAAGGTCTCGATCATTGCGGGCCTCCCATCAGCTTGAGCTTGATGGCAGCACCAACCAGCAGTGCGGCCAGGATGCCGGTGGTGATGACCTTGACGGTGGTCTGCCACGCGGTACGCCGGGCGTCACGCCAGGCTTCCAACAGGTCGCGTAGTTGGCGGATGTCGCGTGCGGCGTGGCCGTTTTCCAGGCCAAGGTGGGTCAGGACACGCTCGGCTCCGCGTTCAGCGGCGCGGTCCAGCAGTTCGTCGAAGTCCTCGCGGCGCAAGAGGAGCATGTTCTCGACGAGAGCAGGCTGTTGTTGTTCGGGTTCGGTCATTGCGGTCTCCAGAAATGCGAAACCCGCCTCGTGGGCGGGTTTCTGGTGGGTACGAAGATGGGAAATCAGATGGCGATGCCTGCGCTCCAGCCGGTGGACTTGTAGGCCGAGAGCTTGGCCTCGTCCTCGATGTAGCAAAGCCAGCCGATCTTGGGCGAGTGGTACTCCCAGGCATCGGCAATGCGCACCGCGATCTGGTTGGTTTTGCCTGCCCACACGCCCGTGGCAGCGGCAGGAATGAGGTAGCGGTCGCCGTTGGCGGGGCTGGCCGGTGGCGTGGTCAGGTCGCGGTCTTTCACGGATAGGCCGACCACAGCGCCGAGGCGCTTGAGGTTGGCGTCCATGCCGGTGTCCCAGCCGCTCTCGCCGAGCGTCCAGCCGTAGTTGAGCCCAAGGTTCGGGTCGGTCGATGACATGGTCTATCTCCAGAGGTTCGATGCTTGGCGAATGTGCCGGACTGCTTCCGGGTCGCCGGTGCGGTGGCTTTGCTGCGGATGCTGCCGCCAGTGACGCCCGACGATGGGCAGATACAGCACGCCGCCGCGTTTGGCCACCAGCAGGGTCAGCAGCCAGTCGGCAAAGTTGTTGAGGTCGGTGGTTTCTTTGAGCACGGCTTCCACGGCAGATCGGCGCATCACGATCAGGCCGTGAACGTGGCTGGCGCTGTTGGCGTGCTGCCAACGGCTGTAGGCCAGACGCCGCACGGCAATGTCCTGGCCGTTTTCGTCGGTCAGTGCTTCGTCGGTGTAGGCCATCACGGCCTGCGGGCAGGCATCCAGCGCGTCGGCCAGTTGTGTGAAGGCGCTGGCTTCGTACAAATCGTCGGGATCGACAAAGGACACCAGCGGCAGCGTGCCTTGTGCATAGCCTGCCGCGCGTGCCTCACCGATACGGCCCGGGATGCCGGGCAAAACGTGCAACTGGATCGGTGCGTCCTCGAGGCTGGCGATGCAGGCCTCCCGCCATTCGGCAGGCTCGTTCAGGGTGAGCAGATGAACATCGATGCGCGCCTCCAGCACACACCTCCCCAAAACTGACCCCACCGCACGCCAAAGCCCGCGCGATCCAAGACCCGCACCTGCGGCTGCCAGCTACTCAAACCATCGCGCTCGGCACTGATCTCCACCGTGATGCGGTCGCCCAGCGCACCGGCATCCAGCGCGGCCACTGCTGCCGTCCAGATGTAGGCGGAGCCGAGCAGTCCCGTTTCGGTGTGCGCCAGCACGCCATTGCGATTGCGGATGCGTAGCGTGTAGGTCACGCCCAGTTCTGGCCCGATATCGCCTTCGTCTTGCTGCACGAGGTAGGCGGTCTGCTGCGTACGGTCGCGGTGGGCCCACGTGACGGTGAGGTCACCGGCCACCACGGTAGGCTCGGTCTGGCCATTGAG
>JAYRNS010000314.1:0-18159 GCA_041912075.1 Anaerolineae bacterium | reverse complement strand
TCGCTGAAGTGCAGCGAATCGTAGCCCCAGGGCGTACCCCACGCATACCCGTGATCGGCCACCGGCAGACCCCACTCTACGCCACCAGCCGCCAGCCAGCCAGCTTCCAGGCCATCCTGCGGTGGCGGCCCCCAGGGCGATGGTTTGAGCACCGCGTTCTTGTACAATAAATCGTGCCCGCTGGGCTTGTGGATGAGCTCGTAGAGACGCCCGCCCAATTCGGGCAGGACACTCACACGCAGGTACTCATTTTGCATGATCAATTGGCGGTATGCCTGCGGTGTGGGCTGCGGCTGTGATGCCAGGTAGGCTGCCTGATCGAGCATCGGCCAGGTCCAGTTGTACACCGGGTCAGTGACGTTGTGCTGAAACGCACGGTAGGGGTAGGTCGCAATCGTCAACGATTGGGTCGTTACCGATACGGTCGTCGTGGGTGCCACGGTTGGTGGCGGGGCGGGCGCCGGCGTCGCGGTCGCCGGCACCGTGGTGACGGTTACCACGGCAGCCGTCACCGACGGTGATACGGTGGTTGTCACCGAGACAGGCAGCACGGTGGTGATCGTCACCACCGGCGTAGGAGTGATTTCACTGGTCACCGTTGGCACAGCGCTATCCGGCACGCCGGTTGCGGTGACCGCCGGTCCCATCGTGGAGGGTGGCAAAGTCGGTGAAGGCGTGGCACATCCCTGGAGACCCGCTAACGACCCGATGACGAGCAGAAGCATGAACCCACACCGCACCCAATACCTCACTGTGCCACTTGGCGTCGATGACATCGTCATGCCGAGATTATAGTCATGAATGACGATCTTGTCGATTTTGGCCAGGGTTACGGCACCAGCTCGGACCGCGCCGTGGCCGGGATGACGTAGGCATCCACATCGAGGCGCCGGTTGCCATCCATGGCTGGTAGACGGGTGCCGCTGGCACCGTCGTAGACACCCATAACGATCGGCTCCGCAAAGGGATACCCGGACAAAGACGTCACATCGACGACTACGTCACCTTGACGCCACAGGCGAGCAGGGAAACGTTGGCCACCCAGCGTGTGATCGTAGGTCTGGATGGGGGGTTGGCCGGGGGCCGGTACGCGATGCACGAACAACTGCCAATCCTGCGTGCTGTCCTGCTCGGCGCGCCAGGTGGTGCGCAGCTCCCAGCCGGTGGATGCAGGCACCACCTGTGCGCCGATCAACGTCAGCGCATCCCCGAAACGAATGGGTGAAATACGCGCTTGACTGGTCACCGTGATCGGCTGGGCCGGGACAAAACGGGCTTCCCCCACAGTGACTTCCGCCCCACCATAGGAGGCCTGGTCGCGCGGATCGATGGCAACCAGCCGGGTGAACGACGGCAAATCGTACACAATCAGCTGGACCAGGCTGTGTTCGGGCTGCGTGACGACTTCTGGAATCTGCAGCCGGTATGTCTCCTGCACGCGCATACCAGGCTGCCACCCGGCCGTCGGCAGCAGCCCGCCGGCGGGGTAGGTGTCGATCTGTGTCACGTGCCCCTCGGTCCGGTGCGGCAGCACCACCTGAATCGATAAGGAGTGGTTCTGGTTCAGCGCCCGCAGGGCCTGCAGACTAAAGCGGACGCACAGCTCATTCCCGGGCAAGATCGTGGCAATCTCACGGGATGTTGTGGCACAATCGCGGTCCACGTGCGTGTCACTCAAGGCCAGCTCGTCGCCAAAGATGGCGATGGTCGAGTCTGGTAGGGCAGCTGTACTGGGATCAGCCACCACCTCATACGGTGGCGGGGTCAGGGCTGGCCGCAGCAGCAGCCAGGGTACGCCGACACTGAGCAGGAAGAATGCCGCCAGGCTCGCCGTGATCAGAGTGGCAAAGACCCGGCGCGGCAGCCATTGCGCCCAGGCCGCCAGCCCGCTGCCCATCAGAAATGCCCACGCCGTCACGGCCGGGTACAGCAGACGTCCCTGCGACGCCGGTATGAACAACGTCCAGCGCACAAAACCGGCAATCACCAGCCCGATCCACAACAGAGTCAGCACCCACATCGGGCTGAGCAAGCGCCGAGGGTCACGCAGCATCATGCCCGCCCAGCCGATCAGGCCAAAGCCCGTCACGAGGTTGATGAATGTGATGACCCAGCCGGGCAGTACAAACGAAAACGGCCCAAAAACAGCCCAGAACGAAATCCAGACACCCTGCAGCTCAGGCAGAAGATCGCTCAAGGTACGCTGGGCATCCTCCTGCCAAAACCAGCGATGCACGATGGCCGCCGTGACGTCGCCGTACAGCACCTGGTTGCGCACGAACCACCAGCCGGTCAGCAGGGCAATGATGGTGCCAAACAGGACCAGATGGCCCAAAGCAACACGCCCGCTGAGACGCCGCTGGCGCCATTCCCACCAGAGCAGCCACCCAAACAGCGGCAGCAGCAGGATTCCACCCAGTTTGGACAACACGGCAGCGGCGGTCACCAGGGCCAGAAGCAGGGTGCCCTTCCAGCTCGTGCGTGCCGGTTCAGTAATACGTTGGGCCAGCAGAACGAGGGCCAGGCTGCTGAAGAACACCACTGCCCAATCGTTGTTGACCCCGGCGGCCACGTGGGCATAGGCCGGGTTGAAGGCCAGGATGGCCATACTCGCATCAGCCACGAGATCGTTGCCACCCGACGCTATCCGGGCGAAGGTGTGCGTCAGCAGCAGAACGCCAGCTGCCAGCAGGATCGACAACAACCGTGCCAGACGGACCGCCAACACAGTGCCGGACCAGGGGAATGTTTCCGCCTGCCAGTTGTGCAAGAAGAAATTATGATTGTGGGTGGTCCCAGGAATGCCGGCCTGGGTGTGGGGGTTGGGCTGCCAGCGTGCAGAAAAATCCGCCAGCGAAACCGGCAGTGTAACCACTGCGGCGAGGGCGTAATACAACGGTGGCTGCGCAGCCTCCTGCCCGTAGTACTGCGAAGATGGCAACTGGGTACGGTCATAGACCGGCAGCTGCTGGGTTTCGCGCAAGGCAACAATATAGCCGGTATGGGCGCCTTCGTCGTGTATCTCGAAGATAGGCATTACCCACCAATGGCTCAGCGCAATGATGCCAAACAGCAGAAGAATCACCCATTTTTTGGACCGGTAGGTGCTGGATTGTGTCATCATGATAGGTTATGAACCATTGTAGCCGGCGCTAAGGCGCCGTCAAATTTGAATTTCGGCGTTGGCCGTCGTCGTTTGTTGTTTTGCCGCGGCAACCGTACAATAGGGCCGTTGAGACCAAGGAGCCAATGGCGTGATCCGAAATGTAGCCGCCACCGTGCGCGATCTGGCGGGCGCTGCTGCCCTGTTTCTCCTGCCCTGGTGGTGGCACCGGATCGTGGTGGCGCGTCCATTTCCGGGTATCCAGTTTCACGAGTTCACCGATCTTTCCATTTATGCCAGCGAGGCGCTGCTGCTGCTGGTGGTGATCGCCTGGCTGGCTGCGCGTCCAGGTCGTCCTTTACTGCCCGGCTGGCTGCTGTGGCCGCTGCTGGGTGTACCCGTCGTCGCGCTGGTGCTGGTGCCTGCGGCGGCAGACCCAGTCCTGGCCCTCTACCACGCCTTACGTCTGGGTTTGGTGACCCTGTGGGCCCTGGTCATCGCGTCGTCACCGCGTCTGCGCGGCTGGACGCCCGCCATTCTCCTGGCAGCCGGCAGCGTGCAGGCGTTAATTGCGCTGGGTCAGGTGAGCTTGCAGCGCAGCCTGGGGCTGCAGTTTTTTGGTGAGGTCCCACTGAGTACGACCATGCCGGGGGTGAGTATCCTGTCGTATGCCGGCACACGCTGGATACGGCCCTACGGTCTGGCCCAACACCCCAATATCCTGGCCGGCACACTGGCCGTCGCCTTCTTGTTGGGTTTGGGCCGCGTGGCCTGTGGTCAAGCGCGCCGGCGCGCCCTCTGGGTGGTGGGACTCACGCTCACCGCCAGCGGACTGGCGGTCACTTTTTCGCGCGCGGCCTGGCTAGGTACAGCGGCTGGCTTGGCCATCATGGGTCTCAGCGTGGTTAACCGCCTGTCACTGGCCGAACGACGGCGCCTGCTGCTGCGCGTTGGGCTGCCCATTGTGATCCTGGCGTCCAGTTTCGTACTTCTGACGTGGCCCCTCCTGGCCAGCCGCTTCGGCCTGACGACGGCTGGTTCGGAGATGCGGTCGGTCGACGAACGCTCGGTGATGCTGCAAATTGCGCTGCGCCAGCTTGTATCCCAACCGTGGCCTGGTATCGGTGTGGGACAGTTCAGCCGTCTGGCACTGGCCACAGGCAGCGACCTGTTGGGATACTATCCGCCACAACCGGTGCACGTGGTGCTGCTCCTGGCGACCGTCGAGTTGGGTCCGGTGGGGGGTATGCTGTGGTTGTGGCTCGGCCTGGCACCCTTGGGTGCACTGCTGCTGCGTCGGCGGCTGCCAGTCGATCTGAGCGGGCCCACCGCGGCCTGGCTGGCGCTGCTGGTCATTGGCCTGTTCGACTTTTATCCCTTCCAGGTGACCCAGGGCCGGCTGCTGACGTGGACGGTGCTGGCGTTGTGGGGCGCCGGTTGGATGGAGTATGCACAGGTGGCAACCGATCGGAAGGAGTGATATGTCTGAATTTGTCGCACTGTCGCGGGTGCACGCACGCCTGAGCGAACTGGCCACAAGGGCCGGTCGCGCCCGGTCTTACGCCGTTCCCGGTCTCTGGCTCGACCCAGCCGGTTCACCCCAGCGTCAGCTGGTCGAACCATTCCGTTTCTATCGCGATCGTATCCAGACCGTGATGACCAGCCCGGCACAGCCGTTGGTCAGCGGTCCGCCGGACGGTGGCTGGAGCCAGCAGGCGGTGGTGTACAACTGCTTTGCCCGCGCCACCACCGCCTTCGACCATGATGGCGATGGCACGATGGCCCTGCCGGTCAATGCACAGGGCTGGCGTGAGACCGGGTCATTTCTGAAATGCCTGGCTCTCCTGCCATACTGGCGCTGGTTGGGCATCAATACGATCTACTTCCTGCCCATCACGGCGGTTGGCCAGGACGGCAAAAAGGGCAACCTGGGGTCGCCCTTCGGTATCCGTAACCCGTACCGGCTGGACGAGAACCTGAGCGAGCCTGTGCTGGGTCTGGAGGTGGAAACGGAGTTCAAGGCGTTCGTCGAGGCAGCCCACCACCTGGGCATCCGTGTGGTGTTGGAGTTCGTGCTGCGCACGGCTTCACGCGATGCGGATTGGGTGGCCGAGCATCCGGCCTGGTTTTATTGGATCGACGCACGGGTGCCCGACCGCACGCCTGGCATGTCCCCGGAAGCCGCGCGTCACGCCTACGGCGCACCCATGTTTAGCGAAGCCGAGCTAAACTATATCCACGGCGAGGCCGGAGCCGGCCGGACCGACCACCTGCTGCCACCGCCCGCGGCTTACTGCGGGCTGTTCACACCTCCACCTGACCCTGACCGCGTCGAAATGGTGGATGGACGCTGGTTGGGGCGCCTGGCCGATGGTCGCCTCGTACGTATTGCCAGTGCTTTTTCCGATTGGCCCGGCGACATGCAGCCCCCCTGGACCGACGTCACATACCTGCGTCTGTACGATCATCCTGCGTTCAATTATGTTGCCTACAATACGCTGCGTATCTATGACAGCGCCCTGGCGCAGCCCCAGCACATCGTGCAGCCGTTGTGGGAGCGCATTATCGGGGTAATCCCACACTACCAGCACACCTACGACATCGACGGGGTGATGATCGACATGGGGCACGCGCTGCCGTCTGATCTCAAGCAGCAGATCGTGGCTACTGCCCGCGCCACCAAACCCGATTTTGCCTTCTGGGCCGAAAACTTCGGTTCGCCCTGGTCCAGCCTGCGCGAGGGGTACAACGGCAACGTCAACAGCTTTCCGATGAACTTGCATGCCCAATACCAGGCAGCCGATTATCTGACCGGCCTGGCGAGTGACGGCATGCCACTGCACTTCATGGCTACACCCGAAACACACAACACCGCCCGCGCCGCCAGCCGGTCTGGCGGCCTGGCCTACAGCCGCTATGCCTGGGCCATCTGCGGCGTGCTGCCGGCCATGCCGTTTGTGCATTCAGGCTTCGAGCTGGGTACGATCGACCCGCTCAACACGGGCATCGGCTTTTCGGCTGAGGAGGCCGCGCGCTACCCGGCCGAAAAACTGGGCCTCTTTAGCGTCACGGCCTACCCGTGGCAGCAAAAGCAGAATCTGGTGGCCTGGGTGCGGACGGTGTTAGCCGCGCGGGCTCGCCAGGCCGAGTGTCTGAGCGACCTGGATCCAAGCACGATGATCTTTGCCCGGCTGCCCGACAATCCGGTCGTCTTTGCCATCGTACGTCAGACCCGGCAGGGCGAGCCGCGTGTCATCCTGTTGGCCAACAGCGACTATTTCCATCCCCAGGTCGTCGACGTGGCCCTGCCGGGTGTGCCCCAAGTTCTGGTCGACCAGCTGAGCGGTGACAGCGTCAAGCTCGCGGCCGGTCATCGCCTGCGCATGGTGCTGGCGCCCGCGCAGGTAGTCTGGTTTGACGTGGCACCATGAACTACGTCGACCTGCACTGCCACACCACCGCCTCCGATGGCACGTTGAGCCCCACCGCACTGGTGGCGCGTGCCGCCGAATGTAGCCTACACACGATCGCGGTGACCGATCACGATACGACGGCGGGTATCGAGGAGGCGCTGACCGCCGGGCAGAACCTGGGTATCGAAGTCATCCCGGGGATCGAGATCAACACCGATGTCCCCGGTGGTGAGATGCACATCCTTGGCTACTTCATCGACTGGCACGATCCCTCCTTGCAGGCCGAGCTGGCGCGCCTGCGGGCAGGGCGGCAGCAGCGCGCCGAAGAAATGGTGCGCCAGTTGGCTGCCCTGGGCATGCCCGTGGCCTGGTCACGCGTGCAGGCGATTGCGGGCAGCGGTGCCATTGGCCGGCCGCACGTCGCCCAGGCCCTGCTCGAAGCAGGTTATGTCAATTCCACGCGTGAGGCCTTCGACCTGTACATCGGCCGGCACGGCCCGGCATACGTGTCCCGCACACGTTTTACGCCGCCGGAGGCGGTCCAGGCCATCCGGCGCACCGGCGGGCTGCCCGTACTTGCGCACCCGATCATTGCCCGCTTCGGCGGCGATCCGGTCGTCGAGGTCAACCTGGCACGTGAGCTGCCACCTCTCATCGAGGCCGGCCTGGTGGGATTGGAGTGTTATTACCCTAACTACACCGCCGGCCAGATCGATCAGCTGCTGGCCGCGGCGCGCAAGTGGGGCCTGCTGGTGACGGGTGGTACTGATTTCCACGGTCCGCGTCCCGATCGTGCCGAGCTGGGCAGCATCTACGTGCCCGAGCGGGTGGTGCAGGCATTGAAAGCGGCGCGCGGCCATGGGACCGCATAGTGCCGGTGGGTGTCATCCCGCAGCCAGCAGTGCCAGCAATCGTTCGGAGGTGTGCGATCGCGCGTCAGCGAGCGCATGCTGCACGGCGGGGGTTGGCAGGTCGGCGAGGGTCATGAGCAAGGCGTCTTCGCCGCTGTCGCGGTAGTAGCGCCGGCGGCGGCCCACTTTGACGAACCCCAGTTTGGTGTACATCCCTTGGGCGCGCGTGTTGGAGACCCGTACCTCCAGCGTCACCTCGACCGCCCCCTGTGTGCGGGCCTCGTCGATCAAATGCAGCAGCAGCCACGTACCCAGGCCCTTGCCCTGCCAGTCGGGATGCGTGCCGATCGTGCCGATGTGTGCGGTGTCGACCAGCAGCCAGGCGCCGCCGTAGGCCAGGATGGGGGGCTGGCCGGCCGTCTGGCCGCGGATGACACGGAAGAACGAATACTCACTCTTCGTCAGCTCATACACGTACACGCTGCGCGGCCAGGGATCACCAGTAAAGAGCACGGGCTCCAGCGCCATGACCGCGTCGAGATCGGACATGACCATCGGCTCGACGGGAAAGAGCAGGGTGGGGCGCCTGAGGTCACTCATGGCCGGCGCCTGGTGGCAGCTCGTGCAGGTAGATTGGCGCCAGGCTGGCAAGGTCGTCGCTGCGGCCGGCAAGAAAACGCGGCCAGGCGATCTCGGCCAGATAGCTGGCCCGGCGCTGGGTGAGTGCCGGAGAGACAAAATGCGCGTGCTCACCCAACGTGGCCACCAGGGTGGTGCGTGTGGAGGGCCAAATCTCGCCCACAAACAGCGTGGGACCGTGCGTAGCCTGGACCACCACTTCCACGCTGGTAATCCGGGCGGGGCTACTGGGGTGCCAGGCCGCCGTGCCGGGTTCGTGAGTATAGTGCGACCAGCACACGCGGCCGCGACCCGCCTGGACCAGCGCGGTCACCGGCAGCGGCTGTATGCGGTGGGGATGGGCGATGGCATCGAGCGTCGAGACGCCAAACAAGGGCAGCTGGCGGGCGCCGGCGATGCCCTTGGCCAGGCTCAGCGCCACCCGGATGCCGGTGAACGAGCCAGGACCGATGGCCACGGCGACACCGCTCAGGTTAGCGGCTGTGAGGCCCATCAGGGTGCACAAGCTGTTGACCTGCGGCATCAGCTCAACCGTATGGCGGCGGGCGGAGTGCCAGCTCACTTCGGCAAGCGCCTGTTCGCCATCGTAAAGGGCCACGCAAGCCAGATCGGTGGCGGAATCGAGCGCCAGCAAAATGGGCTGTGTCATCGCGATACCTCGTCGCACAGGTGCGGCAGGTAACCGGCCAGGCGCGGATCGGCTGTCTCGAAGCTGATGCGGCGCTGCGTGTCAGCCGTGGTGTCCAGCGTCACCCAGAGGCAGGACTCGGGCAAAATGTCGCGCACCTGCACCGCCCATTCGATCACCGTCACCCCATCACCGCCCAGCAGGTCATCCAGACCAAAGGCCAACGCCTCCGCCGCGGCATCACCCAGCCGGTAGACATCGACGTGATACAGGTGCAGGCGTCCATCGTACTCACCCACCAGGGTAAACGTGGGGCTGGTGATCGGCCCGCGCACACCCAAACCCTGCCCAATCCCCTGGACAAAGGTCGTCTTGCCGGCCCCCAGCTCACCGGCCAGCGCCACCACATCCCCCGCCCGCAGCACCTCACCCAACCGCGCCCCCAACGCCACCGTCGCCGCCGCCGATTCGGTTCTCACCACACACGACCACGCATCCACGCCCAACACCCTTCCTCCATTTAATCCTACTCCCTACTCCCTACTCCCTACTCCCTACTCCCTACTCCCTACTCCCTACTCCCTACTCCGCTATTCTATCACACGCCAAAAAACCTTGGCAATCCGTACGCACTGGAGTATAATGCCGGCAAGATTGTCCAACGCGGCGCCCGCAGTCGATTCAGGGTCGCGCGCACGAGGCGGTGGCTGCTATGAGAGTGCTCGTCCTGTCTGACATTCATGCCAATTGGCCGGCGCTGGAAACGGTGCTGGTCGATGCCGACCGGCATGGGTACGATGAAGTCTGGTGTTTGGGTGACCTGGTAGGCTACGGGCCCGATCCCAACGCTTGTGTCGAACGCCTGCAGGCCTTCGGAGCACAGTTGAGCGTCTGTCTGGCTGGGAACCACGATTACGCGGCCCTGGGCAAGGACATCGACATCGACGATTTCAATCCGGAAGCCCAACGTGCCGTGCTCTGGACACGGGCCCAGCTCAAACCTGGGGTACGTGCCTATCTCGATTCCCTACCGGGTTATCCAGTGTCGCGTGACGGTTTTCTGCTGGCCCACGGCAGCCCCCGTGACTCGGTGTGGGAATACATCAGCTCGGCCCGCATTGCGCGTGAGAATTTTGACGCGGTGCCCGATTTTTCGACCTGCCTGGTGGGGCACACCCACGTGCCGATCGTCTATGGTTATTTACTGGTCAGCCGTGATGGTGCCATGCACGCTCAGATAACCCAGGAACGCATTCACGCCAGTTCACCCTCACTGCTGCTCCACACGAAAGCCAACCGTGTCATCGTCAATCCAGGAAGTGTCGGCCAACCGCGTGACCACGACCCGCGCGCCAGCTATGCCATCCTGGAGACCGACACGACCCAGTGGACACCGATTCGTCTGGAATACCCCTTCGAAGAGACCCAACACCGCATGCGGACGGCGCATTTGCCTGAACGGTTGATCAACCGGCTGTCGTATGGGTGGTGAGGAGGGGGAGTAGGGGAGTAGGGAGTAGGGAGTAGGGAGTAGGGAGTACGGAGCAGGGGGGTTGGGGATGGGGAGAGTACAGGAACAATTTCGGTGGGGTGAGCGTCTATATTTTGTGATGAGTCGTATGTGTCGGCAGCGAGACACTGTTTGATAGGCGGAATGGGTTGTGTGGGTGAGCCGGTCGAATCCGCGTTGTTTTGCACGAAGAAAGAGGTGTAGGCATGGGACGCAAAGTAGTGACGTTTGCTTTGTTGATCCTGGTGGCTGTCATGTGGACGGCCTGTGCTAGCGGGGCGCGGGCACCGGCTCAGCCAGCGATGGAGTCGCCCCCCGTGGCCGAAGCCCCAGGCGGTGTGGGGAACGATGCGAGTGGCGGCGACACCGGAGACCGCATGGTCGTGCAGACGGCCGATATGGGACTGGTGGTCAAGGATGCCGAGGCGACGGCCACAGCCATTCGCGACCTGGTGAACGGCATGGGTGGTTACGTCGCCAACACCAACCTCTACCACGACGGCAGCCAGATGCGCGGGTCGATTGCGGTGCGTGTGCCGGCTGAGCGTCTTGACAGCGCGATGCAGCAAGTGAAAGCACTCGCCGTGCGCGTCCTGCGTGAAAGCCTGTCGGGCGAAGACGTTACCCAGGAATACACCGACCTGACGTCGCGCCTGCGCAACCTGGAAGCCACTGAGACCGAGCTTCTGGCCATGCTCACCGAAGTGCGTCAAAAGCCCAACGCCAAAGCCGAAGATATCCTGCAGGTCTACAACCAGCTGGTCGAGATTCGCGGCCAGATCGAACAGGCCAAGGGTCGCATGCAGTACCTGGAGAATCTGGCCACCCTGGCCACGATCACCATCGAACTGGTGCCCGACCAGGCCGAACAGCCGGTCGTCGAAGAGGGCTGGCAGCCCATGGCGACCCTGCGGTCCGCCGCCAACCGCCTGGTAAATACCCTGCAAGGTCTGGCTGACCTGGTTATCTGGCTCGCCATCTACGTACTGCCGGTGCTGATCATCCTGGCCCTACCGGTCATCCTGGTCATCTACCTGGTACGCCGCAACCGCCGCCGTCCCAAAGCGACACCGCCGTCGGCGCCCACAGAGCCCTCATCGACCATGGCACCACCGGACGCACCATCATCGACCGAGCCGCCATCAACGCCGCCACCGGCCGGGTAAGAGTCCTAAAGACTGGCGCATCGCGCTTTCGCCCAACACGATCGCACACCCGCCGCTGCCTGAACCATCCAGGCGCCGGCGGGTGCCTTTTATCTCCCACCAGAACGAGCTCCTACGCCTGTCACACACACACGATGCGGTAAACCCGCCCTACACCTACTCCCTACTCCGTACTCCCTACTCCCACCCTCTCCAACTCAAACGCCGCATGAATCCGCCGCACCGCCTCGTCGGCATCACCCGTGAGCACCACGAGCGAGATGTTCACCTCGGACGAACCCTGGGCTATAGCAATGACGTTGATGCCGGCACCGCCGAGGGCACTGAAGACTTTGGCGGCGATCCCCGGCGTGCCAGCCATCTCAGCACCGACCACCGCCACAATCACGACGTCATCGCGGCCGGCAATGGCATCGACCCAATGCCGTTCGACCTCAGGGCCCAATTCCTGCTGCAGCGCCGGCAGCACGCGGCGTGCGTCACTCTGCGGCACGACAAAGGTAATGCTCTGCTCCGATGAAGACTGTGAAATCATCAGCACGTTGGCGCCGACGCGCGCCACCGCGGCAAACGTGCGCGCCGCCATACCAGGCACGCCAATCATGCCCTTACCCGTTACGCTGACCAGGGTCAGGTCACGAATCACTGAAATCGCCTTCACCGGGCCGATGCTGCGCCCTTCTTCGGTGACGTCGCGCACGATCAGCGTACCGACGTGGTCGGGATCAAAGGTGTTGAGCACACGCAGCGGAATCTTGCGCTCGACGGCCGGCAGCATCGTTTTCGGGTGCAGGACCTTGGCGCCAAAGTAGGCCAGCTCAGCCGCCTCGCCGTAGGACAGCACCGGCAGCGTGCGGGCATCGGGTACGATGCGCGGATCGGCGGTCAGCACGCCGTTGACATCGGTCCAGATCTGGACTTCGTCAGCGTCGAGTGCCGCACCGAGAATAGCCGCCGAATAGTCGGACCCGCCACGACCCAGCGTGGTGGGTAGTCCGCTCGCCGTTGCACCGATAAAGCCGGTCACCACCGGCACGATGCCGCCCTCGAGCAAGGGCCGCAGCCGCTCCTGGGCACGCGTACGCGTTTCGTCCATCAGCGGGTTGGCCGCACCAAAACTGTCGTCAGTCACCAACACCTCGGTGGCATCGACCGCCTCGGCGTGGATACCCTGCGTACGCAGCACGCCGGCCAACAGCGGCGCCGCCAGGCGCTCGCCCAGCCCCGAGACCACGTCGAGCCCGCGCGCAGTCAGCTCACCCAAGACGGCAATGCTGCGGCAGAGGCGCTCGAAACTGCGCAGCCGCTCGTCGAAATGGCGGCCCAGGGCGGCTCGCTCGACGCCGTCGTTGATCAGCTGGCCGGCCACCACCTGGTGTCTGACCAGGAGTGCGACACGGGCTTCGCGGTAAGGTTCTTCGTCACCGGCCGCGGCCGCGCGGGCCGCCGCGATGAGGGTATCGGTGACGCCACTCATGGCCGACGTGACGACTACGACCTCACGATCCTGCTGGCGCGCCCGCGCCACGATCCTGGCGACCTGGGCAAACGCATCGGCACTACCGACGGAAGTACCACCAAATTTCAGGACCAACATCGTTGGTTTCTCCTTTCAGTCTCCAGCTCAAAGATGGCAACCGTGGTGCGCAGGTTAGCCGCCCAGGACGCGCGCAGGCGGCGTGTGCCGGCCAGGTGATGCTGACCCACGATCGTCAGGTTCTGCGTGTGGCACAACCGCACAAAATCGCGCACCGAAACAGCACGGCTGCGTGGGGCGGCGTACCAGGGTTGGGCATGGGCGGGATCGCCCGACAGACAGCCTGTCATGAGCAAGCCGGTCCGGCAGCGCCAGTGACCCCAGTTGGCAAAACTTACGATCGCGCGACGACCCACCCGTACCATTTCATGCAGGGTTCGCACCGGGTCATCCAGATAGGGCAGCGTTTCACTGAGCACCACATAATCGAAGGCCTGGTCTGGGTAATCGCGCAGGCTGGTTTCCAGGTTACCCTGGCGCACACTCAATCCGCGCCGCACACAGGCCAGCACCCCCGTCTCCGACAGCTCCAACCCACGCCCGACGACCTGACGGTCTATTTTCAAATAGGCGAGCAGATCACCACTGCCACAACCCACGTCGAAGACGCGGCTGCCAGGACTGATCAAACCTGCGATCACGGCCAGATCGGGACGCAGGGTGATGCCATCGTTGGTCATGCCGGCCATCGCACCAGGGTTTTGTGCATACCGCCCAGCACGCCAGGCAGTCAACGGAGAGGTCAACATATGTTGGGCCATTGGTTCCTCGTTCTGTGCTGCCGTGTCGGCCATCGTCAGTCCACCAGACGCCGCAAGAAATCGCTCAGCAGGTGGGTCATGGTGTCGACCTCCAGCAAAAATGCGTCGTGTCCCCAGGTCGATTCGATATCGCAGTACGTGACGTCGGCGCCGAGCTGGGTCAAGGCACGCACGATTTCCTGCGACTGGTACGACGGGTAAAGCCAGTCTGACGTAAATGAGACGATGAGAAAGACGACGTTGTGGGCACCGACAAACGCGGGGAGCAGGCTGCCGCGTGAATGCCCATCGGCATCCTGCGTCAGGTCGAAATAATCCATCGCCTTGGTCACGTACAGGTAGCTGTTGGCGTCGAAGCGGCGGGTGAACGCATCGCCCTTGTGGGCAAGATAACTCTCGACAGCAAACTCGGTGGCAAAATCGTAACCATAGCGGTCGCGGTGCTGCAAGCGGCGGCCGAATTTGTGGTGCATCGACTGGTCGCTCAAATAGGTGATGTGGCCGATCATGCGTGCCAGGGCCAGGCCAGCATGCGGCGGCGGCCCATCGTAGTAATCGCCGTGGCGCCAGTTGGGGTCGCGATAGATCGCCTGACGTCCCACTTCGCTCAGAGCAATAGTCTGCGGGGAAAGCCGGGCGGTGGTAGCCAGCGGAATACAGGCACGGAGTCGCTCCGGATAACTCACCGCCCACTGCAGCGCCTGCATACCGCCCATCGAGCCACCGGCCACGGCCAGCAACCGTTCGATATCGAGAAAATCCAGGAGATTACGCTGGGCTTCCACCATGTCGCGAATCGTAACGACCGGGAAGTCGAGGCCGTAGGGCCGCCCGCTGGCCGGGTTGGTGGATGTCGGGCCAGTCGAGCCCTGACAGCCGCCAATCACGTTGGAACAGATCACAAAGAACCGCTCCGTATCGAACGCTTTGCCCGGCCCGATGCAGTCGTCCCACCAACCAGGCTGTGTATCGCTGGCGTGGAAGCCGGCGGCGTGCGCATCACCGCTGAGGGCGTGCAGCACCAGGATCGCATTGCTGTGTGTGGCATCGAGCGTCCCGTAGGTCTCGTAGGCAAGCGTCACCGGACCCAAACGCTCGCCGCTCTCCAGGACCATGGCCTGGGGTGGCTGCGCAAAGGTGTGGTACTGCGTTGTCACGAGACCTACGGAACCGCTCATGCTTAGGCCTTCGCCAGTGCCTGGTCCAGGTCCCACAGCAGGTCGTCGACGTCCTCCAAACCAATACTCAGGCGCACAAAGTCAGGCGTGACGCCGGCACCGAGCTGTTCGGCGTCGCTCAGCTGCTGGTGTGTCGTCGTGGCCGGGTGAATCGCCAGCGACTTGGCATCGCCGACGTTGGCCAGGTGCGAGAAGAGCTGCAGGTGGTTGATAAAACTGCGGCCGGCCTCGCGTCCGCCGCGGATACCAAAACCAAGAATGGCACCGGCTCCCAGCGGCAGATAACGCTGCGTCAACGCATACGAAGGATGGTTGGGCAGACCAGGGTAGTTGATCCAGCTGACCTTTTCATGATCGCGCAGGAACTCGGCCACGGCCACGGCATTGCTCACGTGCCGCTGCAAACGCAGGCTGAGCGTCTCGATGCCCTGCAAGAAGAGCCAGGCGTTGAACGGCGCCTGGCAGGCACCCATGTCGCGCAGCACGTGCAGGCGCGCCTTCAAGATGTAGGCAGGTGCACCGAGCGCACTGAAAACCAGACCATGATAACTCGGGTCAGGTTCGGTGAAATTGGCAAAACGGCCGCTGGCCGCCCAATCGAACTTACCCCCATCGACCAGGATGCCGCCGATGCTCGTGCCATGCCCGCCGATGAACTTGGTCGTAGAATGCACGACGACGTCGGCACCCCACTCCAGCGGCCGGCAGAGGTACGGCGTGGCGAACGTATTGTCGATGACCAGGGGGATGCCGGCCTCGTGGGCGATGGTGGAGACGGCCTCGAAGGGAAAAACGTCGAGCTGCGGGTTGCTGAGGGTTTCGCCGTAGAACAGTTTGGTGTTGGGCCGCAGTGCCTGGCGGAAGGCTTCCGGGTTGGTGCCGTCGACAAACGTAAACTCGATGCCGAGCTTGCGTAGGGTGTGGGCGAACAGCGAATAGGTGCCGCCATACAGGGCCGCGTGACTTACCACGTGGTCGCCTGCTTCGCAGAGGGTCAGAATGGCGGCGGTTTCGGCGGCCTGGCCGGAGCTGAAGGCCAGCGCACCGACACCGCCCTCCAAATCGGCCACGCGTCGTTCGAGGACGTCGGTCGTTGGGTTCATGATGCGGGTATAAATGTTGCCAAACTCTTCGAGGGCAAAGAGCCGGGCGGCATGATCGGTGTCGCGAAAGTTGTACGAAGTCGTCTGGTAGATGGGCAGTGCCCGTGAACCGGTGGTGGGGTCCGGTGTTTGCGCCGCATGCAGCTGGCGTGTTGTAAAACCAAATGTGCGGCTGGTAGCGTTGGCTGTCATGGTATCCTCTCTGTGTGTTCGATCCGACAACGGTCCAGGGCTGGAATCACCGTCGCGCGCCGGTGTGAGCCCCAGTACCTCAGGCACTGATGCAGTCGCAAGCATCGCCGCTTGCCCACCCCCACCTTGGGGTCACAAAAAACCCTCTCGATCGGAATCGAGAGGGTTGGCAACTTCACCGGGCCAGGTCGCTGGTACAAAAAAACCCTCCTCGAAGCGAGAAGGGGCGCGGCCGTGAAGCCACTGCCTCTCATCTTCCAGATTCAATCTGCCGGAATTGGCACCATAACTTGACTATCGTGGTCTGGGGTGCGCTGCCGCCAATCATCATCGACGATCGGTCAGTGCACTCATCACCAGCAGCCGGTTTGGTTGCCGAGGCGTCACAGGGCCGGTCCCTCAGCCTCTCTGGATAAGAGCATCAGTGCTATTCAATTGTTGGGGTGAATGTAACACAAATTCCGCAATGTGTCAAGCGTGTAAAAGGTTCTACTGCCGGCTGAGATAGTAGTGCCACAACAGCCGGGCGGCGACAGCGCGCAGGGGTCGCCAGGCCTCACTCAGGCTGTTCATCTCGGCCGGGGTCGGGCGCGCCGGCATGCCCTTGACTTCCTGCACCGCCACGGCGAGTGCCAGGTCGCCGCTTGGCCAGATATCGGGCCGTCCCATGGCCATCAACAAGTAGATGTCGGCTGTCCACTGTCCGATGCCTTTGATCGCCGTCAGCCGTGATCTGACGTCTTCGTCCTCGCAGTCACTGAGATTCGCCAGATCGAGCCGACCCTCGGCGACCGCGTGGGCCAGGTTGCGACCATACGCCGTCTTCTGGCGGCTGAAACCGATCTGTTTTAGTTCCTCGTCGCTCAATCGGAGAAAATTGTGGGCTGTGAGGGGTCTGGCAGCCGCCTCCAGCCGTTGATAAGCCGCGCGCGCCGACGCCAGCGATACCTGCTGTTCAAGAATGATGTAAACGAGGGTGGCAAAACCTTCCGGCCGTTCCCACAGCGGCGGCGGACCAAACCGCGCCGCGATCATCGCCAGGTCACGATCGACATGCGACAGCGACACCACGCCATGTATCAGCGAATGAGGGTTGACCCGGGGATTCATGCGGAACGCTGTGTTCGCCATTCACGGATGGCGCGGGCGTGCAGGGGGTAGTGGCTGTACGTGTCAAGCCGCAGGCGGTGACGAAAAGGCGTCTCGCGCGCGATCTGTTCTGCTGGCACCTGCTCGAGGTAGGCCACCAGGCGGTTGTGCGTGTCGTCGCGCCGCTGCAGCACTTCGCTCAGTGCCAGGTGTCGTTTCAGCTCGGTCTGCTGGGCGTTGAAGGCATCGATCCCGCCATAGGTCACAGAATAGCGCGGCGGCTTCTTGCCGGCCAGGATGACGGGCAGATGTTTCAACGCCTCCTCCTCCCACCACGTCACGTGGGCGATGATGTCTTTGACCGACCAATCACCCTCGACGCCGGGTTCCAGAAGTGCCATTTCCGGCAGACCCGCGTAGGACTCGCTGAATGCCTGCCACGCCCGATCGAGTCGTTTGAGAAGTTGTGCGCGATCCATGGTTCACCTCGCTGTCTGGCCAACAACCCGCCAGTGGTCCGATGCAAGCAGGGTGTGGATGGCGTATTCTATCATGCCGAGGGCAAACTTCAAACTGTGTTAGCGACCACGCTAAGTTCGCCAGGCCAGCGTTGCCTGGTTGAGTGCCTCGATCTCCACCGGCGTCAGCTGAAACGACAGGGCGCCGGCATTGTCAGCGGCTTGTTGACCGTTTTTCGCGCCCGGAATGGGCAGCACGTTATCTTGCTCGATCAGCCAACGTAGTGCCACCTGCGCCGGGCTTTTGCCGTAGAGGGCGCCAATCTCACGCAGCAGGGCGATGACGGGTGCCACCGCTTCCCGACCCGGACCGCGAAAAAGTCCCATAAACCGGCGCATACCCGTCGGTCGAGTCCCATCGACGTATTTACCCGTGAGCGCACCGCTGGCCAGTGGCTGGTACGCAATTAGTGTGATCCCCAACTCACGACAGGTGTCGAGCACGCCATTGACCTCCGGCTGCCGGTGCAG
>JAYRNS010000313.1:0-3435 GCA_041912075.1 Anaerolineae bacterium | reverse complement strand
CGGTGTACCTGAGCCAATTGCTCCGGTACCTCAAAAGGAACTTTGCACAGGCGGGGAACGTGGTGGCGCAATGCCTTGGTTCATTATAAACGTGGATGATGTTTATCGCAAATGGATTGCACACGGCGCCCGCACCGAAGCGGGCAATTTGGTGGTGTAATCGGTGGACGGCCTACAGCCTTCGCGTGGTACAGTTGGACATACTTATGCCAGCGATGGAACGCCGAACTCCAGTTCGGCTATGCCTGCAATTGACGGCCGCTGTGGTATAATTGGCGTCAGGCGCGAACAACCACCGCGTGGCGCCGAGGAGAGTCAGAGATGTTTTTTTACTGGGATCCCATCTACTTGTTGATCGCCATTCCGCCCCTGCTTCTGGGCCTCTACGCTCAGATGAAGGTCAAGAGCGCCTTTGGCAAATACTCGAAAGTCGCAACGACGCGCGGGCTGACGGGCGCCCAGGTCGCCCAGTCCATCTTACGCGCCAACGGCCTGTTCGACGTAACGGTCGAAGAGACACAGGGGCTGCTCTCGGATCACTACGACCCGCGCAGCCGTCGGCTGCGTCTGTCACCTGACGTCTTTCGTGGCAACTCGGTTGCCGCTGCGGGCGTCGCTGCCCACGAGACGGGTCATGCCCTGCAGCACAGCCAGGGCTACGCACCGCTGCAGCTGCGCACCGCCCTGGTGCCGGCCGTGCAGTTTTCGTCGTGGCTGGGTCCGATCCTCTTTATCATCGGTTTTCTCCTGATGCGCTGGATCCAGAGTGACCTGGGATTCTACGTGGCCCTGGGGGGGCTGGTCTTTTTTGGCCTGGCAGCCCTTTTCTCCGTCATCACGCTGCCAGTGGAGTTCGATGCCAGCAACCGCGCCAAACGTCTGCTGGTCAGCGAAATGATCCTGGACCAGCGTGAGATGACCGGGGTCAACGCCATGCTCAACGCGGCCGCGCTGACCTACGTCGCCGCCGCCATCCAGGCCGTGATGCAGATGCTGTATTATGCATTTGTTCTGCTCGGACGACGCCGTTGAAACCCTTCGGGTCTGGTAGACAGAATGGGTCTGGAAACGCGGAAAACCCTCAAGGTCTGGCGGAGCCGAACAGTTATTGGATGCAAGAACCCTTCGAGTCCTAAAGACCCGAAGGGTTTGAACGTTTTCAAGAAAGGAATCAATCAAAAGTGGATCGTTCGAATCGTAATCTATGGTTGACGTTGGGTGGTGCCGCGGTCGTTCTTATCGTGATTTGCCTCTGTGTGGTGGCGGTCTCAGCCGGTGTCAGCGCCCTGCGCAGCGTCACGACACAGGTGGAGCGCGTGCCGGCGCCGGCCGTAGCCGTACCGCAGCTGGGGACGCCCGTCGTTATCGTACCTCAGCGGGCGACGCCGGTAACGCCGTTGGCCCCCATTCAGATCCAGCCCGGCAGTGATGTCGAGACCGAAGCACTGATGGCCATCTACGAGCGGGTCAACCCTTCGGTCGTCAATATCACCCTGTATGGCCGGGCCGGCGACCAGACCATTCCGGGTATCCCCATGCCCACGCCGGAAAATCCCGACGAGTTGGTGCCGATCGGCCAGGGTTCAGGCTTCGTCTGGGACAGCGAAGGGCACATCGTGACCAATGCCCACGTCGTGGCGGATGCCGATCAGGTCCAGGTGACATTTGCCGACGGCACCTACGCCGTGGCCGAGGTCGTGGGCAGTGATCCTGACTCCGACCTGGCAGTGGTGAAAGTCGATCCCACGCATGCCAACCTGGTCCCAATCACGACCGGTAACATGGATGAGGTGCGTGTGGGTCAGCGGGCCATTGCTATCGGTAACCCCTTTGGTTATGCCAATACCATGACCCAGGGTATCGTCAGTGCGATTGGACGCACGATCTCGTCGTTGACCACCTTTAACATCCCCAGCGTCATTCAAACCGACGCGCCGATCAATCCGGGTAATTCGGGCGGACCCTTGCTGAACGCGCTGGGTCAGCTCATCGGCGTCAATGCGCAAATCGAAACGGGCGGAACCAGCCGGGCCAACTCGGGCGTCGGTTTTGCCATCCCCGTCTCGATCGTGCAGCGCGTCATACCGTCTTTGATCGATACCGGCGTGTACCGCCATGCCTACCTTGGACTCAGCGGCTCGACCTATACGCCATTCTGTGCGGACGTGCTGGGTCTCGATCCCAGCCTGCGTGGTGCGTACGTACAGGAAGTCAGCGAAAATGGCCCGTCGGCAGCGGCGGGTTTGCGTGGGGGCTCGACGCCCACGAACTCGAATGTATGCCCTCCTCAAGCCGGCGGTGACCTGATCGTCGCCATCGACAATCAGCCGGTTACCCGCTTCGATGACCTGTTGGTCTACCTGGAGCTGCGCGCCAACCCTGGGGATACGGTCAACCTGACGGTGCTGCGCAACGGCGAAGAAGTGCAGATTCCAGTCGAGCTTGGGCGTCGACCGACACAATCACAGTAGACGGATTGGACGCAAGACCTTTCGGGTACCTGGCCGCGGTGAGCGGTATGTGGCGCCAGCATGCCGCAGCCACGCCCGGCCCGTGGCCAGCGAGGTGCCGCCCGAAAGGTCTTCGTCAGGCTCAATGCAGCGCTGACCAACCCCAAAGAATCACGAGCACACACACGAGGGCCAAACCCAGCGTAATGGCCCAGGACGCTGTTTCCCACAGGATCATTGTTGTCTCGGCTCCTTTGTGTTATATTCGGCTCAACCATAACACAAAACCAGCCGTTTGAGACAGCTTTTTTCCCCAATTCGTCCCAGATTTTTCCCCAAAAATTCCCAGGCCACTTCGTTTCGCGAATGCCGCGCCAGATGACGAACAACCGGTGTGCTGCCGTTCGCTTGACCGCTAACCGCGGGTGAAACCTGCACCAAAAGGGCAGATAGAGGCTGTAAGCCTCCATCTGCCCTTGATCTGCTCTGATTCGATCAGCGGGTCCCAGGACTAGAAAATGCCCAGCTCTTCGCGCGCCGCCTCACTCAACATGCTGGGGTTCCAAAACGGTGTCCACACCAGGTTGATGTTCACCTCTTCCAGATCGGGGAAGGCCTGGTGCACGTAGCGCTGTGCATCCCCCAGGATCATGGGGCCGGCCGGACAGCCGGGGCTGGTCAGGGTCATAGTGATCGTGGCGAGCTGGTCTTCGACTTCGATATCGTACACCAGACCCAGATCAACTACGTTGAGCATCAACTCTGGGTCGCGGACGTTGGCCCGCATGACTTCACGAATTTCATCTGGCGTTGGCATCGTTACCTCCTGAATTTTGGCTGGCTTTTCTTTAGATCGACTCTACCAACACATCGTCGCCAGCAACCTGTACCTCGTAGGTTGGTACCGGTTCGAACGCCGGCATCTTGGTGGCGGCACCGGTTCGCACGTCGAAGCGGGCACCGTGGCGCGGGCATTCGATTTCGT
>JAYRNS010000312.1:0-1828 GCA_041912075.1 Anaerolineae bacterium | reverse complement strand
GTATTTCCCTGGCACCAGCATCCACAAAGGATGAAACCACCCATGATGCGTTATCCAGCCCCGTTGGCCGCAACCGTGCGCCGTCTGCGCGCCGGTCAAGACGATCTCATGGCAACGATCGACGAGATGTGTGACCGGATCGAAGCGGTCGATCCCGGCCTGGCGGCGCTGCTGCCCGAACCCGACCGTCGCCAGCGTTTGCGCACCGACGCCGCGACCCTGGCGGCGCGTGACCCTGACCCCAACCAGCGCCCGGTTCTCTACGGTGCCCTGCTGGCAGTCAAGGACATCTTTCACGTCGACGGCTTCGAGACGCACGCCGGCTCCGCTGTCCCACCAGACGCCATCGCCGGCACGCCCGCTCCATGCGTGACGCAGCTGCACGCCGCGGGTGTCCTGATCGCCGGCAAGGCCGTGACCACCGAGTTCGCCTATTTCGAGCCCGGCCCGACGCGTAACCCCAACAACCCGGCCCACACACCAGGCGGTTCGAGCAGCGGTTCGGCGGCGGCCGTCGCAGCCGGACTGTGCCACCTGGCGTTGGGTACGCAGACCATCGGGTCGGTGATTCGCCCGGCGGCGTTTTGTGGTATCGTAGGTTTCAAACCAAGCCTGGGACGGATCGATTCGCATGGGCTCGTTTACTTCTCGCGCACCATGGACCAGGTTGGTTTGTTCACGCAGGATGTGGCCGGCATGGCGGTGGCTGCGGCGGTGGTGTGTCGCGACTGGCGGCCGGTGCCAGAACAGGTGGACAGACCGATCCTGGGGATCCCCACAGGCCCCTACCTGGAACAGGCCGAGCCGGCGGGGCGCGCCGCGTTCTGGCAGCAGATCGGCCAATTACAGACGGCCGGTTTTACGGTGCGACAGGTACCTGCGCTTGCCGACGTCGCCGATCTCAACCGGCTGCACCGGCGGCTGGTGTTTGGCGAGTTTGCGCGGGAACACGCAACACTGTACGCCCGTTACGCACCGCTGTACCGCCCGCGCACCGTCGAAATCATCGAGATCGGCCGGACGGTTGGTGAGGACGAACTGGCCCAGGCGCGCAGGCACACGGTCGAGCTGCGGCATGACCTGGAAACACGCATGCACGCCGCCGGGATCGATCTGTGGGTGTGCCCCGCGGCCAATGGACCGGCACCCCTGGGTCTCGACAGCACCGGCGACCCGGCGATGGCCCTGCCCTGGACGCATGCGGGGATGCCGGCGATCACGCTGCCCGCCGGCCGGGCGGCCAACGGCTTGCCACTTGGCCTGCAGCTGGTGGCCCCGTTCGGTGTCGACGAGCGTCTGCTGGCCTGGGCCCAGGTTGTGCGAGACCTGGGGCGTCTTCGCGAGACTGTTTGAACAGCCCAGGAGGCCATCCATGACCGTGGAGACGATCGGGATCGTTGGCTGCGGGCAAACTTGATCGACGCCATCCGCAGCCATGCGGCCGGTCTGGGCAGTGTCGAAACGCTGGACAGCGGCGTCAGGGCCGGGCTCGGTCACCCCCTTGGACCGCTGGCCCTGGCCGACTTGATTGGCCTGGATACGACGCTGGCGATTGCCGATGTGCTGTATGCGTCATCCGCCGATCCCGCGTTCAAGGCGCCGCCGCTGCTGCGGCAGATGGTACGTTTGGGCCGGCTGGGACGCAAATCAGGTCAGGGGTTTTATACGTATCGGGGTAGAGTTTCTGCCTCAGTGGACACAGAGATCACCGAGAAAAGGAGATATAATCCATGATGCGTGCTTTCCACCGTCTTGCTCTGAGCGTTGTAATCGTGATTGCTTTGTTAGTACTATTGGCTGGCGTCGGGTCTGTGGCGTTGGCCGGTCC
>JAYRNS010000311.1:0-2773 GCA_041912075.1 Anaerolineae bacterium | reverse complement strand
ATCGGTTCCGCACGCATGCAGGATCTGCTCAGCTGGCGCCGCCGCGTCGAAGCCCAGGTCAGCGCCAGCCTGCCCAACACGCTGCCGCCCCGGGAAGTGGCCGAGCTGCAGAAGCAGTTCGACCGCCAGCGCACAGCGATCCAAAACCGGCACAACCAGCAACAGGCCCGGATCAACGCCATGCGCCAGCAGGGCGAACGCCGGGCACACGACGAACAGCAGAAGATCGAAGCCCAGCTCAACGTGGCCCGTGCGACGCTGGTCACTCAGGCCAGGGGTCTGGACGCGGTGGAGCAGGAGCTTGCGTTGTACCGCAGTGTCAGTCTGGCAACGTTCCTGCGCCGGATCTTTTTCCTGCCGACCGGTTGATGATTTCCAAAGTATTTTCACCACAGAAAACGCACAGGACACATAGGATTACAGATAATGCTTTGACCCGTGTACCCTGCCAGGAAACTCCTCGCCGTCAGAGTTTCCTGTAGAAACCATGGGGCCACTGGCCTCACGCACAGATCTGTGGTCAAAAAGCCAGTGCCATGCCAGTTCGCTGGCCGGCACTAGTAGCTGGCCGGCACTAGTAGCTTGCCAGCCCTATGCTTGCACGCTGTGCAAGCATCCTAACGCAAAGTCGCTAAGACGCCAGGATACTGGGGTTCTTTGCGGCTTTGCATCGTTGCGTCTTTGCGCTGAATCTTTTGGGTTCTGGCATGTCCAGGTTAGGGGAGAGGCATCGTATGAGTGTGTCGTCTACGCGAGGCCCACGCGGCCGGTGGGGGTTGCGGCGTTCGCCGGCCGGTGCGGGGACGCCGGACGAGGCAGCGGCCCGCAGTCTCAGCGATTTTCAGGAATTTCGACGGCTCTTTGCTTTTGTCAAGCCCTACCGCTGGCAGCTGGTGGCGGCGATGGTGTTCATCGTCCTGGGCAGCATCCTGGGTCTGGCGGGGCCGTACACGCTGCAGTACTTGATCGACGCGGTTTTCAGCCAGAACAACCCGCAGCTGCTTAACCAGATTACACTCGTCCTGATAACGATTTTTGCTTTGCAGAGCGTTACCTACTTCTTCCGCGCCTATCTGCTGGCGTTTATCGGCGAGCACGTGATGGCTGACCTGCGTATCAAGCTGTTTGCGCATCTGCAGGCTATGTCGTTGAGCTTCTTCAACGAGCGGCGCACCGGTGAGCTGGTCAGCCGGCTGAGCAACGACGTCTCCACCGTGCGCAACGTCGTAACCACCGATATTTCGACGGGCCTGTCACAGGGTCTGACGTTTATCGGTGCGCTGATCATCATCATCGTCACCGACTGGCGGCTGACGTTGTTTATGTTTGTCCTGATCCCCACGGTGATTGTATTTGCGCTTTGGTTTGGGCGGCGGCTGCGCAAGATTGCGACGTCGGTGCAGGATGAGCTGGCGGGGGCGACCACTGTCCTGGAGGAATCGTTGAGCGGGGTGCGCGTCGTGCAGTCATTTACACGCGAAGACTACGAGATCGGACGGTACCAGTCGGGGATTCTGGCCACGCTGGCGCTGGCGATGAAACGGGTACGCCTCTCCTCCATCTTTGGGCCGGTGATTTCGTTCTTGGGCTTTTCGGCGGTTGCAGCAATCTTCTGGTTCGGCGGGCACCAGGTCTTGAACGGCACACTCACCGCCGGCCAGCTCTTTATGTTCCTGATCCTGACCTTTACCATTGCCGGGTCGCTGGGCCAGTTCAGCGGGCTGTGGGCCAGCCTGCAGGAAGCACTGGGTGCCACCCGCCGCCTGTTTGAGCTGCTCGACACCGAGCCCGACATTGCCGATGCACCGGCGGCCCGGCCCCTGCCACCGATCGTTGGACGCATCACTCTGGACGATGTGTCTTTTGCTTACAAGGACGATCCCAATACGGCGGCGCTCGAACACATCACCCTCGACGTCCAGCCCGGCGAAGTGTTGGCCCTGGTCGGTCCCAGCGGTGCGGGCAAGACGACACTGATGAACCTGATCCCACGGTTTTATGATCCAGTTGCCGGTCGCCTGTTGGTGGACGGCAGCAATGTGCGCGACGTGACCATCAAGAGCCTGCGGGCGCAGATTGGCATCGTGCCCCAAGAAACACTGCTCTTTGGCGGTACCGTGCGTGAGAACATCCTCTACGGTCGATTGGAAGCCAGCGAGGCAGACATGATCGAGGCTGCGCGCGCGGCCAATGCGCACGACTTCGTCATGCAGCTGCCCAAGGGTTACGACACGATTGTCGGCGAGCGTGGCGTCAAACTCAGTGGTGGCCAGCGCCAGCGGATCGCGATTGCGCGTGCCATTCTCAAAGACCCGCGCATTCTGCTGCTCGACGAAGCCACCTCATCCCTGGACAGCGAAAGTGAAGGGCAGGTGCAGGAGGCGCTCGACCGGCTGATGCAGAACCGCACCAGCGTCGTCATTGCGCACCGGTTGTCGACCGTGCATCATGCCAACCGGATTGCGGTGCTCAACGAGGGCAAGCTCGTCGAACTCGGCACGCACGAGGAGCTGCTGGTGCACGATGGGCTGTACGCGCGTCTGTACCGCATGCAGTTCAAGGAACCGGCGCCAGTCGTGGTGGCCGCGCCTGTGCCCGAACCGGTTCCGGTCGCCCCGCGCCGGCGTGCCGGGTTTGATTTTTTGTCGGGGTTGAGTTGAGCAGGGAGTAGGGAGTACGGAGGAGACGGGTATAGACGTGAGGCGCCTGAGGCGGCGGTGTGCGGATCGCAGTGGTTTGGCGCTTTAGGTAGCGCCAGTGCGCGAGACGGCGT
>JAYRNS010000310.1:0-9589 GCA_041912075.1 Anaerolineae bacterium | reverse complement strand
CCATCGGCAGCTCGTAGCTGACCATCTGGGCGCCGGTACGCAGCGCACCAAGGATGCTGTAATTGTTGTTCGACGACCAGCCGGCCAGAATCACCCCGTACGTGCCGACACTGGCAATCGCCAGAATATACAGCAGACCGATGTCGACGCTCGTCACCGACAGGGTGATGGTGCGACCACCCAGCGTGATCGGCGGTCCCAGCGGGATCACGGCAAAGGCTACCAGGGCTGGGATCAGCGCCAGGGTCGGCGCCAGCACGTAGACCCATTTGTCGACGTGCTGCGGGATGACCTCTTCCTTAAAGATCGCTTTGAGCGCATCGGCAATCGGCTGGCCCAGACCAAACGGCAGGGCACGGTTGGGACCGTAACGCACCTGAAAGCGCGCCACCAGCTTGCGCTCCATCCAGGTCAAATAAGCAAACCCGGTCAACAGTATGAGTATCATGACCAGGCTTTTGATCGCCGGTATGAGGATCAAATCAACCCAATCCATGCCTCCCCCGTTCTATGCGATCTTGACGTTGGTCGTGGCTTTGCCGGCCAACAATGCGCCGGCTGGCTCACCGGATTGGCCAACGGGTACCCATGCGGTGCCCGGTCGTACCGATTCGTCGATACGCACAGTGAGCGATACCTGGCCTGCGGGCGAACTAACCGTCACCGCCTGGCCAACGACCAGCGACTGCTGTGCGGCATCGTCCGGATGAATGCCGACGAACGGCGCCGGCACCAGCTGGGCGACCGTGGTGCTGGCCTGGATCAAGGTCCCCCCATCAAACAGCCGCGTGCCGGTGACCAGGGTCAATGGGTATGCGGTATCGTGCCCGGCGGTGCGCAGCGTCTCGGCCTGGAAACGGCGGTTGGTCGTCGGTTTGGCGCTGGTCTGGCGGCCCTGGTTCCCCAGCCCGTCCCACGACAGGTCGGCATACGCCGGCACGACGCGCGTGATCTCAACAAGCACGGCGGGCAGACCGTTGTATTCCCACACCGCGCCACGGCGTGCGGCCGGCTTGCCCTTGGGTTTTTGGCCTTTGGCTCTGGCCACTACCTCTTCGACCACCGGCTGCGGCCACGCGTGCGCCAGATGCAGCAGAATCGACCAGTCAGCCGCGGCCTCGCCGCGTGGGCGGTTGCCGGCCAGCGAGCGCTGCACGCGCCCCTCCAGGTTGGTAAACGTGCCATCGGCCTCGATGAACGACGAGGCGGCGGGCAACACCACGTCGGCCAGTTTGGCGGTCTCACTCAGGAACAGGTCCTGCACGACCAAAAAGTCGAGGCGAGACAACGCCTGGCGGGCTGTGTCACTTTCGCTGGCCGGATCGGCACCCATCACGTACAGCGCCTGAACGCCGCCGGTTATCATTTGCCAGTACGACAGGCCCGGTTGGGTGGGCGGGGCGGCACCCCACGCACGGCTCAGACGTTCGCGCGCAGCCGCGCTGTCCAGCGGCTCCTGGCCGGGCAGCCGGTTGGGCAGCAGCCCCACGTCACGCACTCCCTGGCTGTTGGCGTCCAGACCCACGAAACCGAGACGGTCGCCATGCCCGCAGGTGTACACCAGGTTGAGCAGCGCCTGCAGAATCGCCTCGCCGTCTGGCCCGCGCGTCAGCAGCGGGCCAAACAGAATGACCGGGTTTTTGGCCTGCACGAGCACCTGGGCTGCCGCCTTCAGGTCTTCGGCGGTCACGCCGGCGAGGGCGAGGACGGCATCTGGTCCTGCTTCCTCCACCCAGCCGGCCAGCTGGGTGAAGTTACCCACGCGCCGCAGCGTGCTTTCGTCCGCCCATTTGTTAGCCAGGATCGTACGAATCATGCCATGGAACAAGGCCACCTCGCCGCCCGGCCGGTAACCCAGGTACTGGCCGGGATACCGCGTGAGCTCGATCTGGCGCGGGTGGGCAATCAGCAGCTTGACGCCGCGCCGCCGCGCGGCCCGTTTGATGGTCAAATCGAGGACAGGCGCTTCTTCGGAGGGATCGAAACCCAGCAGGACGATGGCATCGGCTGTGGTCAGCTGACGAATCGCCGGTATGCCATGGCTGGTAGCCGCCACGGCAGACCCATCGCGGTGGTCGACGTTGTTGGTGCCGATGGTCGTGCGCATCAATTTCTGCAGCAGATAGTTGGCCTCGTTCGACAGCCTGGCCGAGCCGATGCCACCGACGGCGTCGGGCCCCTTGGTGGCGACGATGCCGCTCAGGCGTTCGGCAACCAGACCCAGCGCCTCGTTCCACGACGCCGGCTCGAGGGTGCCGCCGCGCGCCCGCCGCACCAGCGGTGTGGTCAGGCGAGCATCGCTGTTGACATAATCGATAACGAAGCGGCCCTTGTCACAGATCCAGAGATCGTTGACCTCCAGGTTTTCGCGGGCCATGACACGCCGCAGGCTGTTGTGGCGCACGTCGGCGCGGATGTTGCAGCCCACCGCGCAGTGCGTGCAGATCGTTTCGACGGGCTGAATTTCCCAGGGGCGGTAACGGAAACGTGAGACGCGATTGGTCAGCGCACCGACGGGGCAGAGGTCGATGATATTGCCCGACGTCTTGGCATCGACCGGCTGGCCGGGAAAGATATCGATGATCGTTTCACCGCCGCGCTCGAAGAGGCCAATCTGCGGCTTGTCTTCCCACTCTTCCAGATAGCGGATACAGCGCCAGCACAGGATGCAGCGCTCCTGATCGAGCATGATCAGTTCGCTGATCGGGTAGTGTTTCTGTTTGTGGCGCTTTGGTTCGACGAACTGGCTCAACCCGGGACCGTACTGGAAGGTCTGATCCTGCAGCGGGCACTCACCGCCCTTATCGCAAATCGGACAATCGAGCGGGTGGTTGGTCAGAATGAAGGCGAGGGTCGCCTCCTGGGTATCCTTCACCAGCTTCGAGCGCGTACGGACGATCATGCCTTCGGCTACGGGCACCGTGCACGCCGTTTGCAGACGCAGCCCGCGCGCGTCACCGATTTCGACCAGGCACATGCGGCAGGCACCCAGCGGGTCGAGCCGCGAGTGGGAGCAGAAGATAGGGATATCGATCCCGACGCTTTTGGCGGCGTCGACCACCAGGGTGCCTGCGGGTACCGAGACGGCCCGGTCGTCGATGGTCAGGTTTACGTTTGTCATAGGCAGGTTCAATCCAACTCAGCCGGGTCGCGCGATGGCCGGTAGATGGGCCGCAGCGGCATGTCCGGTCGCGACATATCCGGGTTTTTGGCCTGAATATACGCCTCGAACTCGGGACGAAACTTATCCAGGTGGCTCTGCAGACCCCACACCGCGGCATCGCCGAAGGGGCAGAAGGCGCGCCCGCCGGCCACGAAATTGGTGATGGCGCGTGCCAGGTCCAGATCGGCCACGGTGCCGTCGCCAGCCTCGATGCGCTGCAGGATTTTCTCCAGCCAGGTCGTCCCTTCACGACAGGGGGTGCACTTGCCGCACGATTCCTCGCGGTAGAACGAGAGGGTACGCGACGCGACTTCGACCAGCGACTGCCCTTCACCGATGACGATCACGCCAGCCGAGCCAAGCATCGAGCCGGCCGCCTGGATACTCTCGTAGTCCAGCGGCGTGTCGAGCTGCTCCCCGCTCAGCAGTTTCATCGACAGCCCGCCGGGGACCACCGCTTTGACCGGACGCTCGTCGGGGGTGCCGCCCCCGTAGGTCTCGATGAGCTCGCGCAGGGTGGTGCCGTGCGGCAGCTCGTACAAACCGGGCCGTTTGACCCAGCCGCTGAGGCAGAAGATACGGAAGCCGCTGCTTTTTTCGGTGCCAAACTGTTTGTACCAGTCGGCCCCATGACGCAGGATGTGTGGTACGTTGCTGATCGTTTCGACGTTGTTGACGATCGTTGGTTTGCGGTAGACCCCTTCGACAGCGGGGAAAGGTGGCTTGAGGCGGGGGTGACCACGATCACCCTCGAGCGAGGTCAGCAGGGCGGTCTCTTCGCCGCATTCGTACGCGCCAGCACCGCGGTGAACGATGATCTCGATCTCGTTTTGGGTCCCAAAGACGCTGCGCCCCAGGAACCCCTGGGCTTTGGCTTCGGCAATCGCACCGACCAGGCGGGTGTAGGCAAAATAGTACTCACCGCGCACGTAAATGAATGCCAGCTTGGCTTCGATCGCATAACAGGCCAGGATAATTCCTTCGAGGAGCTGGTGCGGGTCGTACTCCATGATCATACGGTCTTTGAAGGTGCCGGGCTCCGATTCATCGGCGTTGACGACCAGGTAACGCGGATACACTCCCTTGGGCAGGAAGCTCCACTTGGTGCCGGCGGGAAAACCAGCGCCGCCGCGCCCGCGCACGTTGGCCGCCTTGACCTCTTCCAGTACTTCCTGGGACGTTTTGCCCGTCAGGGCTGCGCGGGCCGCTTCGTAGCCACCGCCCGCCAGGTACACTTCCAGCGTATGGGAGTTGGGTTTGTCGACATTGGCCAGCAAATAGCGCGGCTCCATCCCGCCGTGGGTATAGGGGCCGGCCGGCCAACGCTCACACGTCTCGAAACCCTGGCCCGAGGCAATCACATCGATGGCCTGGCCAATCTTTTCGGGCGTCGCGAGCTCCTCGAAATAGCGGATCTTGCCGGTGGCCCGTTCGGTCGCCATGAACATCGGTGCCGTGCCGCACGACCCCAGGCACTCCATGTGGTCGAGGGTGAACTTGCCGTCGCTCGTCGTTTCCCCGTAGTCGATCCCCAGCCTGGCCTTGAGCTCCGAAGCGCAGGTGCGTGCCCCACGCAGCATACACGGCACGTTGGTACACACCTCGAGGTGGTACTCGCCTACCGGATGCAGGTGCAGCATCGTGTAGAACGTGGCCACCTCTTCGACCTCGGCCGCCGTCAGGTCAAACAACTCCGCCACGCCGGCCAAAACGTCCGGCGGCAAATACCCCGCCTCACGCTGCGCCACATACAACGCCGGCACCAACGCCGACCGCCCCATTGGATAACGGGCAATCAATTCCCTGATTTCAAGCTTCGCACCATCCGACAGCACATCCCCTCCCTACTCCCTACTCCTTACTCCCTACTCCCTACTCCCTACTCCCTCCCTACCGATCCACATCCCCCAACACCGGATCCAGCGTCCCGATACACGTCACCAGGTCGGCGATCATCAAGCCGCGTGCGATCGGGTCCAGTGCCTGCATGTTGACAAATGACGGCCCACGAATATGCAAGCGGTACGGTTTGGGTCCGCCGTCGGACTTGATAAAGTAACCGTGTTCACCCTTGGGCGACTCGATGGTCGAATAGATTTCGACCGGCGGCACGTGAAAACCCTCAGTCACCAGCTTGAAGTGGTGGATCAGTGACTCCATACTTCGGTCCAGCTCGGCGCGCGGTGGCAGGGCGACTTTACGATCGTTGGTTTTGTAGGGTCCATCGGGCAGGTTGTCGACCGCCTGCGTGATAATACGCAGGCTCTGGCGGATTTCGGCCATCCGCACCAGGAAACGGCCATAACTGTCGCCCAGTTCTGACGTAGGTATCTCAAAATCGTAGTTCTCGTAGCCACAGTAGGGTCGCGCCCTGCGTATGTCGTACTTGACCCCGCTGCCGCGCAGAACGGGGCCGGTACAGCTGAGGGCGATTGCCATGTCGCGTGAGAGCTTACCCACACCCTCGGTACGCGCCTTCCACACCGGGCTGTTGGTCAGCATCCGTTCGTAGTCATCCACCCGGGCCGGCATCCATGACAGAAAATCGCGCACGCGGGGCACAAAGGCCGGGGGCACGTCCTGCCACACACCGCCAATCCGAATGTAGGACGTCGTCAGGCGGGCGCCGCTGACCATCTCGAACAGGTCGAGGATGATCTCGCGTTCGCGAAACGCATACATCAGGAACGACATGATTGGGCCAGACAGGTCGAGCACGTGGGTGCCCAGACCCAGCAGGTGTGCGGCAATGCGCTGCAGCTCGGCCATGATCACGCGGATGGCCTGGGCGCGCGGGGGCAGTTCCAGCCCCAGCATGCGTTCCACCGCCACGACATAGGCCAGGTTGTTAGTCATCGACGCGGTGTAGTCCATACGATCGGTGTAGGGCACAAAATCCTTGTACCGCTTGTCCTCACCCGACTTTTCGAAACCGGAGTGCAGATAACCCAGGTCCGGCACCACGCGCACGACCGTTTCCCCGTCCAGCTCCACGATGGGACGCAGCACACCGTGGGTACTGGGGTGGTGCGGCCCCATGTTCAAGACCATATGTTTGGTCGTATCCATGCCTTTGGGCAGGGTGGGCGGCAGCGATTCGGCCGGCAGGATCTGTTGGCCGAGGCTGGCGAACTCGGGCTCGGCCCAGGTGACGGTAAAGGGCACGTTTTCGCCGCCGATCGGGTAATCTTTGCGCAGCGGGTGTCCCTGCCAATGATCGGGCAGCAGGATACGGCGCAGGTCGGGGTGCCCCTCATATCGAAGGCCGAGCAAATCGTACGTTTCACGCTCCGGCCAGTTGGCGCCAGGCCACAGTGGGGTGAGGCTGGGCACGTGCGGTGTGTCACCACCGGGAGCCGGCACGCGCAGACGCAGCTTGCGGTTGTGAGTTGTATCGTAGAGCTGCCAGATGGCGGTGAAGCGCGGCTCGTCATGCAGCCACAAGCCGTCGATCGCCGTCACGTCGGTCATCATGTCGAACTGGTGCGCATCACGCAGGGTGCGGGCGACGGCCAGCAGCTGGTCGTGTTTGACGGTGATGGCCGGATCGCCCGGCGTATCCTCGGCCGCATGCAGGATGGCGCCGCCAAATGTGTGGCGCAGCGACTCGACGACATCGTGGTGCACGGTAGTTACAGCATCCATAACGCTCCGCCTTGGCCGATCTCAGGCCGTGACCCGTTCGTCCGCTTCAGAGCCGGCGACCGGAGTTTTGAAATCGGCGAATTTCTCGCGTTCGATCTTTGCCTGCAGTGTGGTCAGGGCGTACAACAGGGCTTCAGGGCGAGGCGGGCAGCCAGGCACGTAGACGTCAACCGGGATGATTTTGTCTACACCCTGAATGATGGCATAATTATTGAAAGGACCGCCGGCCGATGCACAAATTCCCATGGCGATGACCCACTTGGGTTCGGCCATCTGGTCGTACAGGCGTTTGACCACCGGGGCCATCTTGTTGGAGACCCGCCCCGAAACGATCATCAGGTCAGCCTGGCGAGGTGAGGCGCGGAAGAGTTCGGAACCAAAACGGGCGATGTCGTTACGCGACACACCGCTGGCGATCATTTCCATCGCACAGCAGGCCAGGCCAAACAACAGGGGCCACACCGAGTTCTTGCGCCCCCAGTTGACCGCCTTTTCCAGCGTGGTCGTGATGACCGAATCTTCAGGCAGTCCAGTTTCGAGACCCATGCTTCACCTCGTGACCATTCGAGTTACCATTCCAGGGCACCCTTTTTCCACACATACACGTAACCAACCAGCAGGATCAACAAAAAGATACCCATTTCGATCAAACCAAAGACGCGCAGCTGGCCCAGAATTACCGCCCAGGGGTACAGGAAAACGATTTCGATATCGAACAGAATGAACAGCACGGCGACGACGTAGTATTGGACCGGGAAGCGGCGCCGGGCGTCGTGGAACGGGATCATGCCAGATTCATAGGGGGAGAGTTTTGTCTTCGACGGGCGTTTTGGACCCAAGACCGAGGGAACGATCACAGCAATCGCGGCAAAAGCTGCCGCGATGACGAACAACACAAGCAACGGTAGATAGTCCAGAGACACTCATTCCTCCCGGTTGAGCAACAGTGGACACTGCGGCGTGTCTCGTTGGCGTCGAGTGGTGCAAGAGACGGTGTGTGACAAAACAGCCTGGACATGGGTACTTCGTTCAGTTTGTCACGACCACGATTTTAACACGAGCACGGATACTTGTCAATCAAAGGCCAGTAGCCCCCGATACATTTCAAGGGTAGGGCGAGACTTTTCATTTGAAATATCCTATGCTATAATCGCACTAGTTGTCACAAAGGGCTCGCAAAAGAGTAACTTCTCACTCCCCCACCCTGTGAGGCGCCTATGAATGTTCTTGAGAACTATGCGTTTATCGGTATCCTCGTGGCTGTTGGAATTGGGTTCCCGATCGTAGGCCTGGCGACGGCATGGATCCTGCGTCCCAAAAAACCAAACCCTATCAAACAATCCACGTATGAGTGCGGCATCGAGACGATGGGCGATACCTGGGTGCAGTTCAAAGCCCAGTATTACTTGTTTGCCCTCATCTTTGTCATCTTCGACATCGAGGCCGTCTTTCTGTTTCCCTGGGCCGTCGCCTATGGCAACCTGGGTCTTTACGCGTTGGTAGAAGCGGTCATCTTTGTGCTCATTCTGTTTGGCGGACTGATCTACGCCTGGCGCAAACGTGCATTGGAGTGGCAGTAATCATGCAAACGCTTCTCGATCCTGGGCAGTGGAATCAATGGCTGCAGAGTGTGCTGGTGGGCTGGGGTATTCCGGTTGGGCTGGCCACCTTTATTCGCCTGGCCGTGCAGGCCACCGGTATTTTGATCTTTGCATTGACCATGGTGTTAGGCCTGATCTGGCTGGAGCGTAAGATTGCCGCGCGTATCCAAGACCGGCTCGGACCCAATCGTCAGGGTCCCTATGGTCTACTGCAGACGGTGGCCGATGCCATGAAGCTGCTTGGCAAAGAAGACGTCACGCCGGCTGCCGCCGACAAGCTCACTTTCAACCTGGCACCCATTTTTGCCGTGTTTACGGTCATTATGCTTTTTGGCGTCATCCCCTTTGCCAATGGTTTCGTCGGTGCTGACCTCAACATCGCGGCACTTTACATCGTGGCCCTTGGTTCGATCGGTATCATGGCAGTATTGATGGCCGGCTGGGGTTCCAACAACAAGTATGCCCTGCTGGGTGGATTCCGCGTCGTCGCCCAGCTGTTGAGTTATGAAGTGCCCATGATCCTGGCAATTCTGACGGTGGTGATCGTCGCCGGGACGATGTCGCTCAATGGCATTGCACAGCAGCAGGGGGGCCTGTTTGGTTTTGGCTGGTACGTGTTCGTCATGCCGCTCACTTTTCTGATCTACTTCATTTCTGCCCTGGCAGAGGGTGAACGTACCCCCTTCGACCTGTTGGAGGCCGAATCGGAGATCGTATCGGGGTACAACGTCGAATACAGCGGCATGAAGTTTGCCTGGTTCTACCTGGCGTTTTTCATGAACACGTTCATTTTGAGCAGTATCGCCGTGACGCTGTTTCTGGGTGGCTGGCAGGGTCCTTTCGTCGACCAGGTGCCGCTGCTCGGTCTGGTATACTTTGGTATCAAAGTCTTGATTGTCATGTATCTCAATATGTGGGTGCGTGCGACGTTCCCGCGATTGCGCATCGACCAGATGATGAACCTGGCCTGGAAGGTGCTGGTCCCTCTGGCGCTCGTGGGTGTGCTCATGACGGCCGTGGCCGTGAAGCTGCCCGGTGGCCCGGTGGTACAGTCTGGCGCCCTCCTGGTGATGCAGCTGGGCGGCATTCTGATTGGCCTGGGGGTGGTTGGGCGCAGTCTGCGCCTGGCCGCAGCTTCCGGGAGTAAGGTCACGGCGCCCGCCAGCCCGTGAATTTGGTG
>JAYRNS010000309.1:0-3518 GCA_041912075.1 Anaerolineae bacterium | reverse complement strand
CGGTGACGTGTTCACCTACGAACCAGAACCGGCTGCGACGAGCACCTCCGCAACCGCGCGGGCCAGCCCGCCAGGCCGGACAAGGCTGCCGCGCACGCCACCCAAAATCGTCGACGTCTTCACCGTGACCCCGGTGGCCCGCCAGGTCGCGCCCGCAGCCTGGTCGGACTACGCCGATGATCTGGCGCAGCTGCTCCAGCTCCTGCGCCAGGGACAGCAGCAGGCGGCCCAGGGACGCCTCGTCAAACAGGTGGCTGCCCGTTTGCATGGTACGACCGGTCCGCAGACACCGCTCTACCCCATCGACGTCGAGATCGACAACTCCGTCTCCGAGCGTTACACGGTGCTGCGCATCAGTTCACCCGATACGGTCGGTTTTCTGTACGAGTTCACCCATGCATTGGCGCTGCACGGCATGTACATTGCGCGCGTGACGGTGGATACCATTGGGCGTCGGGTGCAGGACACGCTCTACGTCACCAGCCAGGAAGGGCACAAGGTGACCGACCCGGCCCGCCAGCGCGCGCTGCGGGCGGCCACGGTGCTGGTCAAACATTTCCTCCACCTCCTGCCGCGCTCCTCCGATCCCGAATCGGCCTTGTTGAATTTTCGCGCCCTGCTGGGCCAGCTCTTTATGCGTCCCAACTGGCCGGATGAGCTGGTGTCACTGGAGAATCCAGACGTTCTGCACGCCCTGGCGCGTCTGCTGGGCGTCAGCGAATTTCTGTGGAACGACTTTCTGCGGATGCAGTACGCCAACCTCTTCCCGGTGGTGCGCGACGTCGCCGCACTGGCTGGTGCGCACGATTATGCCCACCTCGACAACGACCTGCACCACCAGCTGGCAGCCGCCGGTGATCCGCGGGCGGTCTTGAACGCCTTCAAGGATCGCGAGATGTTCCGCATCGACATGCGGTACATCCTGGGGCAGATCAGCGATTTCGGCCAGTTTGCCAGTGAGCTGAGTGACCTGGCCGACGTCGTGGTCCAGGCGGCCTTTCAGTTGTGCTGGGAGACGCTGCGCGTACAATTTGGCAAACCTTGTCGGGAGGGGGGTGAACCCGCCGCGGTGAGCGTGTGTGCCCTGGGCAAAGCCGGCGGGCGTGAGCTGGGTTTTGCCTCGGATATCGAGCTGATGTTCATCTATGCTGGCAGCGGCCAGACCAGCGGTCCGCAGGTCATCACCCATGCCGACTTCTACGAGCGGCTGGTGCAGGAATTTCTCAGAACGATCCAGGCCCGCCGCGAGGGAATTTTCGAAATCGACCTGCGGCTGCGCCCCTACGGCAAAGCCGGCACCCTGGCCGTTTCGTTGAACGCCTTTACACGTTATTTTGCACCGGGTGGGCCGGCCTGGGCCTACGAACGCCAGGCGCTGATTCGTCTGCGCCCGCTGGCCGGTGACGCCGCGTTGGGCGCCCAGATCGTGGCGCTGCGTGATGCGTACGTCTACACCGGCGAACCGTTCGACGTCGCCGCGATGCGCGCCATGCGCGAGCGCCAGCTGCGTCACCTGGTCACCGCGGGCACGTTCAACGCCAAGTTCAGCCCCGGTGGCACCGTCGACATCGAGTATCTTGTACAGGGCCTGCAGATCACCTACGGTCAGGCCAACCCGACACTGCGCCAGGCCAACACCGCGGCGGCGATGGCCGCACTACAGGCCGCGGGCATCCTTGCCGGTGACGATTACACCCACCTGGTGGAGGCGCATGTCTTCATCCGCCGGCTGGTCAATGCACTGCGCATGGTGCGCGGCAACACCCGTGATTTGACCGTGCCGGCAGCGGGCAGCGAGGAATTTGTCTTTCTGGCCCGGCGTCTCGGCTACGGCACCGACGTCGAGCGCCTGCAGAACGACCTCAACCGGCACACCACTTTCGTCCAACAGCTCAACCAACGCCTTCTCACGGCGTAGTTGGGCATGTTGCACAAAGGCTTTCCCCATCTTCCATATACTTTCGCGCTAACAATCGACCGTCTGATGTGTTATGGTGGAGGTGCCTGAGCGGTGCCGCACGCATCCCCTGCGATGCACGCGTCACCGCGGGCGTGCTTGATTACCAGTGTGCTGCGTGCGGCTGACTTGCCAGCCGGCACGTCATATTTTCACAAAACCAGCAGGGGGGAACAACTCGTATGCCGAAGACAGCGGCTGAAGTCGTCAAAATGGCGGCTGAAGTAAAGATGGTGGACGTAAAGTTTATCGACCTCCCGGGTACCTGGCAGCATTTCACACTGCCGGCCCAGGAATTTACCGAGGAAGCGTTCGAAGAGGGGCTTGGCTTCGATGGCTCGTCCATTCGCGGCTTTCAGGAGATCCATGAATCGGACATGCTGCTGATGCCCGATCCAACCACAGCCTTCATCGATCCCGTGTTCGAGGTTCCAACGCTCTCCATCATTTGTGACGTGGCCGATCCGGTGCTGCGCCAGCCCTATTCGCGCGACCCACGCTACGTCGCCAGAAAGGCCGAAGCCTATCTCAAGCAGACCGGTATTGCCGACACCAGTTACTGGGGTCCCGAAGCCGAGTTCTTCATTTTCAACGACGTGCGCTACCATCAGGACACCAACTCGGCCTTCTACATGGTCGACAGCCAGGAAGGCTGGTGGAACAGCGGCAAATTGAGCGGCCCCGCCAGCCTGGGTGGGCAAATCCCGCCCAAACGTGGCTATTTCCCGGTGCCGCCAGCCGATACGCTGCAGGACGTGCGCAGTAAGATGGTGCTGGCGCTCATGAGTGTGGGTGTGCAGGTCGAAGTTCACCACCACGAGGTCGCCACCGCTGGTCAGGCTGAGATCGACATGCGCTTTGGGCCGCTGCTGAATATGGCCGACAACCTGATGGTCTACAAGTACATCATCAAAAACGTCGCGCGCCAGAACGGGTTGACGGTAACCTTTATGCCGAAGCCGCTGTTTGGTGACAACGGCAGCGGGATGCACGTGCACCAGAGCTTGTGGAACGGCAGTACGAACGTCTTCTTCGACGAAGCCGGTTACGCTCAGCTGTCCGACACGGCCAAGTACTACATCGGTGGCCTGCTGAAGCACTCGTCAGCCCTGCTGGCGCTGTGTGCACCAACCACCAACTCTTACCGCCGTCTGGTGCCGGGCTTCGAGGCGCCGGTCAACCTGGCCTATTCGCAGCGCAACCGTTCGGCCATCTGCCGTATTCCGATGTACTCCAAGAGCCCCAAGGCCAAGCGTGTCGAGTTCCGTGCACCGGACCCGTCGTGCAACCCCTATTTGGCCTTTGCCGCGATGTTGATGGCAGGTCTGGATGGTATTCAGAACCGCATCGATCCGGGTGAGCCGATGGACAAGGACCTGTACGAGCTGCCGCCGGAGGAACTGAAGCAGATCAAGCAGGTACCGGGTTCGCTGGAGGAAGTGCTGGATGCGTTGGAGGCCGACCACGACTTCCTGCTGCGGGGGGACGTGTTTACCACCGATATTCTCAGCGCCTACATCGGGTACAAGCGTCAGGTGGAGATGAACCCGGTGCGTATGCG
>JAYRNS010000308.1:0-4140 GCA_041912075.1 Anaerolineae bacterium | reverse complement strand
TGTCGAACGCACCGCGGAACACCATGAACTCGCTCCAGAAGCCGGCCAGACCGGGCAGACCCAACGAAGCAAACGCGGTGACGAGCATGATGCCGTAGAAGTAAGGTAGTTTGGCCCCCAACCCGCCAAAGCGTTTCAGTTCACGGGTGTGCGCACGTTCGTAGATGATACCGACCAGGAAGAACAACCCACCCGTGATGATGCCGTGGTTGAACATCTGCAGCGCCGCCCCGTTGATGGCCATGGCCTGGCTGTCGAAGGTGCCGGCTTTGGCCATACCGATACCGGCCGCGGCGGCACCGATGCCCAACATGACAAAGCCCATATGGCTCACCGATGAATAGGCAATCAGGCGCTTCAAGTCCCACTGTGCCATCGAGACCAGCGCTCCATAGATGATGCTGATCACCCCCAGAGCCACGACGACCAGCGCCCACTGCTTGAAGGCGTTGGGGAACGTTGGCAGCACGATACGCAGGAAACCGTAAGCGCCGAGTTTCAGCAGTACACCGGCCAGGATGACCGAACCGGCGGTAGGTGCCGCGGTATGGGCGTCGGGCAACCAGGTGTGGAACGGGAAGCTGGGAACCTTGATTGCAAAGGCCAGGAAGAAGGCCCAGAACGCCAGACTCCCGAGTACCATGTCGTTGGCAAAGGGCTTCAATTCGGCGGCACGCACGATATCAAAGGTGCCAGTGGCGAAATAGATACCCAAGATAGCCAGCAGCATGGCCACCGAACCCACCAGGGTGTAGAGGAAAAACTTGATGGCCGCATACTGCGGGCGGTCCTTCGCCTGGCCCCAGATCGCGATCAGGAAGTACATCGGTACCAGACCGATCTCCCAGAACACGTAGAAGAGCACGTAGTCCAGGGCGACGAAGACACCGAGCATCCCCATTTCGAGCAGTAGAAAGAGCAGGAAGAACTCGCGCACCCTCACCTTGATGACCCGCATCGAGTACCAGAGCCCCAACGTGGTCAGCAGCGTCGTCAGGAAAATCAGCGGCACGCTCAAACCATCCACGCCCATGTGGTAGGATGCGCCCAGCTGCGGAATCCACGGCACCGATTCCTGGAACTGGTAGCCGCCCGTCGCCTGGTTATAGGAGAACCAGAGATAGATCGACAGCAGCAAGGGCACGATGCTGATGGCTACCGCCCACCACTTGATCAACCGTTCATTGTTTTTGGGCAAAAACAAAATCACGACGGCTCCCAAAAGTGGCGTAAACGTGATGATCGTCAATAACGGAAAAGACATGTAACCTGCCTCCTCAACAAATCAGCCAACAATTCCACACGAGACATCGCGTGGGTAACCGATACCAGTCCATCTTGCGATCAGCCCTACGTATACAAATAGAAAGCAAGCACCAGCAGTATGGTGAGCACGGCAAACAAGAGATAATTTTGTCCCTGGCCCGTCTGGATACGGCGTACGATGCCGCCAAACCAACCCGTCACGGTGCCGACACCATTCACCAGGCCATCGATGATCGGCTCATCGAAGAACGAACGCAGTGCGTTGGAGATCCAACGCCAGGCGCGGCCCACCCAGTTGACAATACCGTCGATGACACCGCGATCGAAGCGGGCAAAGAAGTTGGCTGTGGCTACTGCGGGTCGAATGAACACGGCACGGTACAGCTCGTCGAAGTAGTACTTGCGGTTGAGCACGGTCCAGACAGGACCCAACACGCGCTTGACCGGGTCGACCTGGCCAGCCACCAGGGGTTTGCGCCCGTACACGAGCCAGGCCAGACCAAGCCCGCCCAGCGACACCACGAGCGATGTAATCACTACGAACCAGGTAAACTCTGGCACGTACACCTTGCCCAACAGGGCTTCTTCCAGACCACCGATCCAGTGCTCGAAGATATTGCCGATCCGGCCGAGGAGCGGGAAGTCCTCGTGGATGCCGATATAGCCATTGATGATGGCAAACACCGAAAGAATGATCAACGGCCAGGTCATCAGACCAAACATACGCAGACCAGAACGTGGCAGCTTCTTGGGTATCCCGGCCATGGCAGCCGCTTCCGACCGCGGCTGGCCGCCAAAGGTCAGGAAGATCTGGCGCCCGGTGTAGAATGCCGTCAGCAGCGCCGCCACCGCCAGCGTCCAGAAGACCAGCTTGTTCAAACCCCACGCCGAGGACAGGATTTCGTCTTTGCTCCAGAAGCCTGACGTAAAGAGTGGGAAGCCCGCCAGAGCCAGACCGCCAATCAGGAACGTCCAGCCGACGCGCGGGATGCGGCGCCAGAGACCGCCCATGTTCATCATGTCCTGCGGGTCGAACGGCGGGCCGCTGGCACCATGGTCGTCGTGACCGTGGGCATCGTGGTCGTGGCGATCACCGTGATTCGCTGGGCCATGCGCCAGGTGCGCTTCGTGTTCGCCATGTTCCACGGCATGGATGACAGCGCCGGAGCCAAGGAACAACAGTGCCTTGAAGAACGCGTGGGTGATCAGGTGGAAAGTGGCGGCTACGTAGGCCCCCATCCCCAGCGCAGCAAACATATAACCGAGCTGGCTGATGGTCGAATAGGCCAGCACACGCTTGATGTCATTCTGGGCCACCGCGATGGTTGCCGCAAAGATGGCCGTGAACGCGCCGATGAACGCCACGAAGTGCAGCACCCACGGTGCCGTCTCGGCCGCGGCCTCGAACAGCGGGAACATACGGATGATCAAGTACACGCCGGCCGACACCATGGTGGCGGCATGGATCAGGGCACTGACGGGGGTCGGGCCTTCCATGGCGTCCGGCAACCAGACGTGTAGCGGGAACTGGGCCGATTTGCCGATTGCACCCCAGAAAATCAGGAACGCGGTCAGGGCGGCCCAGGTGATGCCCAATCCCGGCAGCATGGTGTCAGTCAGATGATGCATCACCTCCGGGTTTCGGAAAATCTCCTCGAAATTGAGCGTGCCTGCGGCCACAAACAGCAGCGCCATACCGCTGAACATGATCACGTCGCCGATGCGGGTCGTCAGGAAGGCCTTGAGACCAGCCTGTTTGGGTGTGATCTGGTTGGGGTCCCAGTATTTTTTCTCGAACCAGAAAGAAATCAACAGGTAGGAACAGAGACCCATGATTTCCCAGAAGACGAACAGCATAAACAGGTTGTTAGCCAGCACCACCCCTAACATGCCGGCGGCAAACAGCGAGACATAGGCAAAAAACCGGCTGTAACGCGGGTCGAGTTCTTTCGAGGTTTCATCCTGGTCTGGATATTCGTGGCTGGCGTCCAGGTGATGCGGCCAGGACATGTAACCACGGGCGTAGATGAAGATCATCAGACACACCAGGGGCACCATGAACAACATGACCGCCGTCAGAGGGTCGACCAAAATGCCAAAATAGCCAAACGTGCGCACGCCCGTTGGGACAAAGAGATACGTCACATTGAAGGGGTGCTCAGCAAAATCGTGGTAATTGGCCAGGACTGGGATCGTAATCGTGAGCAGCGAAAGCAGCCAGGTGATCGCCATGGCCACGATCGCCACGGTGGAACTGAGAAACTTCCCGCGGACGGCGGCGCGCCGTTCACCACGATTGGTAACCAGGATGATGATCGCAAATGCGAGCAGTGGAATAACGGGTATCAGCCACGAGAGATTGAGCATGCACAACCTCGACTTCCAATAATAACTTATTTCTGCGCCAGACGCTGCGGACTCAAGAAGCGGGCATAGACCTGTTGGGCCAGGACAATGCCCACCAACAGCGCCAGGGCACCCACGATCAACACCCACAAATCGCTCGGCCGCCAGACCAACCAGACGATCGACACCACCAGGACCATAAACAGGGCAGCGCTCCACTGGACAAAAGTCTGCGCCCGTTGTCCTTCGTCGGCGATCTTGGCCAGGGCCGCGGCATCACGATACCCTGGCTGTGCCGTCTCCAGGGCGTGCAGGATCCGTCCAGCACGTTTGTACGCCCCTTTGTGGAGATATTCGACCGCCTGCTCGTACAGGGTATCGTAGTCCTCAGGTGTCGTGGCGGGTCTTGACTTTGCCATCGATAGATCTCAGACCTCGCAGAAGGTTGGTGACGAGCACCTTACCCCTTGAGAAGGTCGACTTCCTCCAGATTGACCGTCCCGCGCAACCGGTAAATGGCAATGATCA
>JAYRNS010000307.1:0-3002 GCA_041912075.1 Anaerolineae bacterium | reverse complement strand
CGAGAACCTGGACGTGCACATGGGCCGGCTCAACTTCCAGTGCACCGACTGCCACCAGACGACCGATCACGCCATCAAGGGCAAGCTGCTGGCCGATAACTACACCATCGACCCGCAGGAACAGGTCGCCTGCACCGACTGCCACCAGGGTACGATCCACGATGACGAGCGTATCAACCTGCACACGCAGAGCGTGGCTTGCCAGACCTGCCACGTCCCGGCGGTCGCACTCAAGGACCCGACCAAAACGTACTGGGATTGGTCCACCGCGGGCCAGGACCGGCCGGAAGACCACTACACCTATTTGAAGATCAAGGGCTCGTTCGTCTACGAGAAGGACTATACGCCAACCTACGAATGGTTCAACGGCAACGTTGGCTACCGTTATCTGCTGGGCGACCCGATCGACCCCTCCAAACCAACGGTCATCGTCACCCCGGCCGGCAGCATCGACGACCCCAACGCCAGGATCTTTCCGTTCAAGATTCACGTCGCCAACCAGCCCTACGACACAGTCAACAACATTCTGATCCCACCGCGCACCGCGGGTGAAGGTGGTTTCTGGACCACGTTCGACTGGCCGTCGGCCCTGGCGCTGGGGGCGCAGGACGCTGGGCTGGATTATTCTGGCCATTACAGCTTTACCCAGACTACCATGGCCTACCCGGCGACGCACATGGTGCAGCCCAAGGAGAAAGCGCTGCAGTGCAACGACTGCCACGGCAGCGCCAGCACGGTGCGTCTGGATTGGGAGGCCCTGGGTTATCACGGCGATCCCATGAAATGGGGGGTGCGCGACGTGGTCAAAGCCACCAAAGTCCCGCCTACAGTCGCGGCCACGCCCCAACCGTAGGCGGAGGGACCGGTATCATGAAACACCAGATGATTCGACGCTTCTTGATGATTACCCCCCGTTACCGCTGGCCGCTGGTTTTGCTTGTGCTGGTCCTGTTGGGCAGTGGCGCCTGGGCCGTCGAGCGGGCCATCGCCAGCCCGCCGGCATTGCCGGCCGGCCAGGTCTCACCGGTGCACCCGACGTTCCCCCTGCTCGATGCTGATGGTCAGAACGTACTCGACAGCCATGCCGCACTCTCGGTGAACAAGACCTGCGGCGCCTGTCACGATACCGCGTTCATCGCCGCGCACGCCTTTCACAGCGACCTCGGCCTGAGCAGCACGACCGCCGCCGGCGAGGCCACTTCTGGCACACCCTGGGACACCTCCAATGGCCTGTTTGGCAAATTCGATCCGCTGACCTACCGCTACCTGACGCCCGCCGGCGATGAGCGGCTCGACCTCTCGACCGCCGAATGGCTGATGGTGAACGGGGCGCGTGTCGTAGGCGGCGGTCCCGCTACCACGTCGCGCAGCGGTGCCCCATTGACCAGCAGTGCGGTGAGCGGGCCCGAAGCCACGATCCTCGACCCCAGCACGGGGCAGAGCCGACCCTGGGACTGGTCGGCGTCTGGCACGATGGAGATGAACTGTCTGCTGTGCCACACCGCCGATCCCAACAACGCGGCGCGCATCGAGCGCCTGCAGGCCGGCCAGTTTGGTGAGGCCGTCACCGCGACCCTGCTTGGCTCCGGTATCGTCGAAGCGTCCGGCGATGGCTGGGCCTGGAACCCCGACGCCTTTGCGGCCGACGGCGAGCTCAAACCGGCGTTCGTGCAGATTCAGGACCCGACCAACCAGAACTGCGCCCAGTGCCACGGCGTGGTCCACGAGGGTAAGACCCCGTTGACCCTGACGGCCTGCGATCTCGACAACCCGCAAACCGCCACCACCGGCCAGGTGATCTCCGGTCAAAAAATCTCCGAGTCGGGTCTCAACCTGGCCGACAAACGTGACCTGACGTATGCCTGGGACATCCACGCCGAGCGCGGTCTGAAGTGCACCGACTGCCATTATTCGCTCAACAACCCGGTGCATTATCAGGAAACGAAGGGCGAAACGCCGAGCTCCCTGCTCTACGACCCGCGGCGGCTGGAGATCGGCGAATACCTCGAACGCCCGGACCACACCCTGGCCCGCGGCCAGAGTGCGCAGTTCGACATTGCCCCCGAGAGTAAAGCCACCATGCGCCGCTGCGAGTCGTGCCACGATGCCGTGCCCACGCACAGCAGCTGGCTGCCCTACGCCGAACGCCACATGCAGGAGGTGGCCTGCGAAACCTGCCACGTGCCAGAGCTGCACGCCCCGGCCATCCAGTCCTACGACTGGACGGTGATCCGGCCGGATGGCTCACCCATCAGCACCTGCCGTGGCATCGACGGGGTGAACACCGTGACCGACCTGGTGACGGGTTACAAGCCGGTGCTGATGCAGCGCACCAACGTCGACGGCCAGTCGATGCTGGCACCGTACAACCTGATCAGCGCGTGGTTCTGGATTTACGATGACGCCAAGGGCAACGTCCGCCCGGTGCGCCAGGTCGATTTGCAGGCCGCCTTTTTGCAGGACGGCACCTACCATCCCGACATCATGGCCGCCTTCGACGACAACGGCGACGGCAGCCTGAGCGATGCCGAGCTGACGATCGACAGTGAGACCCAAACCGCTGTCGTGCGTACCCGTCTGGAGGCGTTGGGCCTGCACAACCCGCGCATCTACGGCCAGGTGCAGCCCTACAGCATCAACCACAATGTCGTGCGCGGTGACGCCGCCACGCGTGACTGCCAGGCCTGCCACACCAATGACTCCAGCCTGATTGCGCCGATCGTGCTGGCTGGCCAGACGCCGGGCGGGGTGCTGCCCCAGTTCGTGCAGAACGTCAACGTCACCGCCAGCGGCAAGATGGCCATTACCGGTGGGGCGCTGACCTACCAGCCCGACCCGGCGGCCGATGGGGTGTACATCTTTGGTCACAACCGGGTGAGTTGGCTGGATTGGGCTGGCGCGCTCTTCTTCGTCGGTGCCCTGGGGCTGATTACGGCTCATGCCACGCTGCGGGTCATCAGCGCGCGGCGGCGCCCCAGGCCGGCGCAGGAAACCACGCCGGT
>JAYRNS010000306.1:0-5162 GCA_041912075.1 Anaerolineae bacterium | reverse complement strand
CACGCGGCCGAGATTCACAACAGGGGCACGCAGGCAGAACGGGCCAGCAACACCACACAAGAGAGGGGCAAAGTCTCAGGCCAATGTCACTTCTCCATCCGGGACGACCTGCTGCAGCGTGATTGGCACCGTGAAGAGAAAGGTCGATCCCTGTCCCACCGTGCTGCGCACCCAGGCACGCCCGCCATGCGCCTCGACAAGCTGTTTGACAATGGCGAGGCCAAGGCCCGCACCACCCGTGGCCCGCGTACGGGATGGATCGACGCGATAGAAACGATCGAAGACATACGGCAGGTGCTCGTAGCTGATGCCGCTGCCGGTGTCTTGTACGCTGACTTCGACATAGGTGCCCGCCTGGCGAGCCGCCACGGTGATGTGCCCGCCTGGCGGTGTATGCGTAATCGCATTGTCGAGGAGGTTACGCAGGACCTGACTGATCCGTGCACGGTCGGCACGCACGGCGGGCAGTCCAGCGGGCACATCGAGTACGATATGCACGTGCTTTTCGGCCGCGCCCGAGCGATGTGCATACACTGTTTTATTGATGATGTCATCGATAGCCGTGGGCTGGCAGGATAATTTGAGCTGGCCCGCTTCGGCCAGTGCCAGCTCCTGCAAATCCTCGACCAACCGGCGAAGCAGCATGGCCTCCTCGTACAGCGACTCGATGACCGCCGGCGTGGGCTCAGCCACACCATCGTTCATCGCCTCGAGGTATCCGCAGATGTTGGACAGCGGCGTGCGTAGCTCGTGGGCCACATCGTTGACCAGGTGGCGGCGCAGGTCTTCCGTCTCCGCCAGGCCATCGGCCATCGCGTTGAAAGCCTGCGCCAGTGCACCCAGTTCGTCCTGGTTCTGGATCTGGACACGCTGGCGCAGATCGCCGCCCTGCATGCGGCGTGCGGCCTTGGTCAGTTCACCCACCGGCCCGAGAATACGCTGCGAAATCGTCAGCGAAAGAAATACGGCCACCAGACCCGCCGCCAGTACGGCTGACCATAGTGCACGATTGACCGAGTTGAGGAACATTTCCTGGCTGACGCGTGCACCGGGACCGATGATGACCTGAAAACAGCGCTCGCCCAGCGTACCACCTTCGCGCACAAAACGCTCGAACTGCCCGGTGATGATCAAGCTGGAAACCAACGCCGCCGCACCAATGGCCACAATCACCACAATGCCCGACACCAGCAGGAGGCGAAAGCGCAGGCTGCTCAACCGCGTCACGACGGTATTACCGTGGAGGTTTCGTTTTACTGCTGCCGAACCCAGGCTAACGGACATGTTGGCCTCCCGGAACGGTGATACGATAACCGATGCCATACACCGTCTGCACGTAAATCGGATGGTCGACATTCGGCTCGATTTTCTTACGTAAATTCATGACGTGCACGTCGACCGTACGTTCCAATCCTTCGTAATCGACACCAAAGGCCTGCTCGAGTAGTTCGAGCCGGCTGAAAGCCCGCCCTGGCTCCCGTGCCATGATCTCCAGAACCTTGAATTCTTTCGGTGTCAGGTGGATGATGTCCTCAAGCAGCCGGACTTCGTGACGCACAAAATCGATCTGCAAATCGCCCACGCGTACAACCGCTGCCTCGCGTATCTCCTCTTCGCCCAGGCGACGCAGCACGGCACGTACGCGAGCCAGGAGCTCGCGCGGACTGAACGGTTTGGTGATGTAATCGTCGGCCCCCAGGTCCAGCCCCAGCAGCTTGTCCTCTTCGGTCGTTTTGGCGGTCAGCATGATGATGGGGACTTTGGATTCGCTGCGCAGGATGCGACAGACGTCCAGCCCATCAACACCTGGCAGCATCAAATCGAGGATGATCAGGTCGGGCCGGCGTTGACGGGCCAGCTGCAGCGCCTGCTGACCCTCGTAGGCCACCATGACGCGATAACCATCTTTGTCGAGGTACAGCTTGAGCAAGTCGACCGTTTTACGATCGTCGTCTACGAGCAGGATTTTGCGGTTCATGGCTTCATTATACCACACACGTGTGTGGTTTTCATCTGAGAAATATGACGTTAGTGTGAAGATATGGTGAGACAAAGACCAGGGGTCATAGACCGACACGGGTAACGTGAACGGTCTGTTGTCCTACCAGGGTCGGGGTCGTGTGGGTTTGGGGCGCTTGGGTTTGGCCGGGGCAGCCGACATTGGCGTTGGCACCTTACCAGCCAGCAAATCGGCCACGTGGACGGCGCGCGCCTGACAGCCATGGCGGCTGAGACCGCCGTTGACGTGCAGCATACAACCAGGGTCACAGGTCACGACGACATCGGCACCGCTGGCTTCGACGTGACGTACGTAGCTGTCGAGGATCGCCGCGGACAGTTCCGGGTACAAGACCGCAAACGGTCCGCCGAACCCGCAGCATTCCTCGCGGGTGCGACCTGGCAGCACGGTGGCTTCCGCCACCTGTCCGAGCAGGGCAGACACGGCCTGTGCGCCATCCAGGTCATTCTGCAGGTGGCACGCCACCTGGTGAAGGATCTTGCCGGCGTAACGCACCGCAAAGTCGGGCGCAGGCAGCATGTCGACCAGGAACTGGCTCAGCTCCCAGGTCCGGCCGGCGATCTGGGCCGCACGCGGATCATCCACCAACAACCGGGGATACTCAACCTTGATCATGGCGCCGCAGGCGGCCGAAGGAACCACGATCAACCCGGCATCGTCGAACAGGTCACAGAAGTGGCGGGCCTGGGCCACGGCATCGTCAGTAAAGCCGGCTTCAAGCGCCAGACGGCCACAGCACTGCTGCGCCGCCCGGAACTCGACGTCGACCCCCTGTGCTTCCAGGAGATCCACCACCGATTCACCCGTGGCGGGGAAGAAGAGATCGATCAAACAGGTAACGAATAATGAAACCTTCACGCCTGGCTGCTTCCCTGCCAGTCTGCCAGGTGGATTTGCCCATTCGCCAGCGAAGTCACCCGCACCAGTGCATGAATCGGCGCAGCAAAACGCTGCAGTTCGGCGCGCCCATCATCGAACGTCTTTTCGATCACCGTGCCAAACCCGACGATCTGGCCGCCAGCCTGCTGCACCAGGTCGCCCAGGGCGGCCATCGTCGTGCCGCGCGCCATAAAATCGTCGACGACAAAAACGCGCGCACCCGGTTCGATGACGTGTTTACCCAGGTAGAGTTGTACCGGACGCTCCTTGGTACGGCTGTAGCTGTCAACGACGTAATAGCCGCCTTCCGGCAGGGTGACCGGGCGGCTTTTTTTGGCAAACACGACCGCCGCCGGATGCGGCCACTGCTCGTTGTTGAGCACGATCGCCATAAACACGGCGACACTGATCCCACTCGCTTCGGCCGTGAAAATGACGTCGATGCGCTCGCCTTGGACGAGGTTGGCCAGTGCGTTGCCGCAGTAGGCGCTAAAGGTGTAATCGATCCGGTGATTGAGCAGTGTATCGACGCTGAGGATCGAATCATTGACGACACGTCCATTTTCGAGAACCAGTCGGTTGATGCGCTCGATGATACTCACAACGTTCTTCCTTTGTCCGCCCAAATGGTACGTCGCTCAGTATACCACGCCTTGTGCCAACGCTCAACATCGCTGCTTTGCAGCAAATCCAAAATCTATAATGGAAAAGACACGAGAGGCGGCGAGTTAAACACTCGGCCGCCTCTCGTGCGCAAAGGAGGAGGAAGGATTGGTCGTATTGTATACACGCGCTGCGTCATGCACAGTGGTGCTGCATACCATTCATTGGAGGGTGATCAAGGGCTGCAGCTTCTGGAACGTCGCGTCGCCGATCCCGCGCACGCGCTTGATATCCTCGAGCTGGGCGTACGGTCGTCCGTCGACGATGCGCTGTGCGGTCACGGGCCCTACCCCGGGCAAGGTGTCGAGTTCGGCCAACGAGGCGGTATTGATGTTGACTTTGCCGGCAGGCCCGGCGCGCGGGCTGGCCGTTGGGGGTGATGCCGCGCGTGCCACGGGTTCCGCCGTTGGCGCCGGCAGAATCACACCGGGAGGGGGTGCCACCGCGGTGGCCACCGGTGCCGCGGTAACAACTTCGTGCTGCGCAATGTGAACCTGCGCACCATCCACCAGTGCGGTGGCCAGGTTGATGGACTCACGATCGGCATCGGGTTTGAAACCGCCGGCCGCGGCGATCGCATCGCGCACGATGGCGCCCGATTGCAGCGTATACACATCCGGCCGGACGACGCTGCCGCTGACGTAGATGCGCAGCGGCGCCGGGGTAAACGTCGCCGTCGGTGCCGGCGTCGCCGTCACGGTCGGCGGTGGAATGATCTCAAGCGCCACCGGTGCCGGGCGGCGGGCCACCCACGCTACGCCACCCAGACTTAATACCCACACCAAAAGCAGCACGATCACGCGCACGTACCGCTGCAGCCAGTCGTTCATCGTCACACCTCCTGTTTTCCTGGAGATGATAACGAAAAACCAGCGCAAATTTTCGCGCCTCGCTGAAAAGTGCCGCCCTACCTCTCCTCTGCCCTGATCGCATCGGCGCTCGCCATGGCCGCCGCCGACTCCGGTGAGGTGCCAACACCCGTACCTTCTACCTGTGGTGCAGATTCGGGCGCGGGTGCCGCGGGTACCTCGCCGATCATGTTGGCCAGCTTGCCAAGTACGCCAAGCATTTCGATAGGCACTGGAAAGATCACCGTGGAGTTCTTTTCGGCCGAGATTTCGACCAGGGTCTGCAAGTAGCGCAGCTGGATGGCTGCCGGCTCGACCGACAGCACGTGCGCAGCCTCCTGCAGCTGGCGCGACGCCTGGAATTCACCATCGGCCGCAATGATCTTGGCACGGCGCTCGCGCTCGGCCTCGGCCTGGCGGGCCATGGCGCGCTGCATGCTTTGTGGCAGTTCGACGTCACGAATCTCGACGATCGAAACCTTGATACCCCAGGGTGCGGTCGTCTCGTCGATGATCATCTGTAACCGGGCGTTGATCGTGTCACGGTGCTGCAAAAGCTCGTCCAGCTCCGACTGGCCCAAAACGTTGCGCAGCGTCGTCTGGCCGATGTTCCAGGTGGCCCGGCGGTAATCCTCGACGTTGACGATGGCTGCGTTGGGGTCGACCACCCGGAAGTAGACGACGGCGTTGACCTTGACCGTGATGTTGTCACGTGTAATCGCTTCCTGCGACGGCACATCGAGCGTCACCGT
>JAYRNS010000305.1:0-2373 GCA_041912075.1 Anaerolineae bacterium | reverse complement strand
GGCGCGGGTGATGAGTCGCTGCGCAAAATCGTGCTTGACCTGGTCGTAGGCTTCGGTACGTGCCAAACCTGGTCCGGTCGCCCAATGGTCACGATAGCCAAACGTGGCGGGCGCCACGAGCTGCAGGCCAAATTTCGGTGGGCCGTTGGTGTCGGCACGGAACTCGGGGAACTGGATCGAGATCAATGAGCATTCCGGGTCATCGGGTGTCAAGGCCAGATCGATGTCCGCCGTATCGGTGTAGAAGACGTCGATCGGGTCGAAACCCCAGGCTGCAGGGTTGCGGTCCAGCACAATCGACACAATGACGTACGATCCTGACACCGGGGTTTGCTCCAGCCTCCGTCGGACAGCGGTTGGGACTAGCGATGGGTCAAGGAATCGGAGGAAGGTCTGCCGGATGTCCGACGCCGCAACGACCCAATGCGACGTGATCGTCTCGCCATTTTCGAGTATCACCCCGCCCACGCGTTCCCCTCCGGTCAAAATGCGCGCCACACGTTCGCCATACCGGATGTCCACCCCATTGTGCACCGCGGCGCCAGCAAACGCCTCGGCGGCTTTGATGGCACCGCCCGCCGGTAGATAGGCACAGCCGCGCAGCGCAAAACCGATGTACAGCAGCAGTCCGATTGCCGAGAAGTCCTTGATCGGCGCCAGCATGTAGAGCGTGGCGCGCAGGCCGGCCAGGGCTTCGCCGGGAAAGAGCGATTCGAGGAATTTGACGGCCGGCATGCGGCTGTAACGCAGCACCGTGCGCAGCTTGAGCGGCAGCTGGATCAGCGTGCGCACCTTGCCGGCCAACCCCATCAGTTCGGGGCTGCGCGGTTCGACACTGCGGATCTCGGCTTCGACCTGCAGCGCCAGCGCAATCAGCTTTTCGACAGCCGCGGCGTCTGCCGTGGGATACGCGTCCAGGATCGAACGGGTGAAGCGCTGTGGGTCATTGACCAGCAGGATCCCCTCGCCACCGGTCGGACCCACGTAGCGCCCGATCTTGGGATGGTGGACGAACTCGATCGGTGCGGCGCCCAGTCCGGCCAGCATGCGGTTGACCTGTTCGTGCGCGATAGTCCAATGCGCCGTGATGTCGAAGACGATGCCGTCGCGCACGAACGACGTGTAGTAGCCGCCCGGCCGGTCGTGCTGCTCGAACAGGACGATCCGCTGGCCGGCACGGGCCAGGTGGGCAGCTGCCGACAGCCCCGCGATGCCGCCGCCGATGACGATCGTGTCGAAATCGTTTGTCGTTTGCATGATGCTGTCTACGCAAACTGCGCCAACGCGGTCAGCACAATCACGAGGACACCGCTGACCGACATCATATTCACATAAGAATGAAATCGCGCCATGGTCTGCGCGTCACCCGAGCGGGTACGCAGTGCCGGGCCTACACGCGCAACGGCGTTGAAATAGAACCCGATGCCGATCATCACCAGAACCACCAGGTGCTTCACCAGCATGAGCACTGCCCAGGGACTGCCGAAGTTGCCGATGCCCTGGTAGTTTGCATCGACCAGCATCAGGTAGAATCCGGTAAGGAAGAAAACCAGCAGCGAAACGTACAGCCACGACCGGCTGCGTTTCGATACCTCACTCAATGCCGCCCACCTGCCCGTGTCCGCTGTAGCCAAGACTGGCAGGTAGAGCAGTGAAAGCAGCACGTAGTGACCGATAAACACGATGGTGGCGAGGGCGTGCAGGGCGGTGGCAGCTGCGAGCAACAACGGTGTCATCGAAAGTGTCCTCCTCTACAGGATGCCAAAACTCTCTTCGACCAGCCAATCCAGGCACTGGGCCAAACGTGCCAGACGAGTTTCGGCCACTTGACGGGCACGGGGCAGGGTGAAGCGTCCCTCGATGCCGGCACGCCGGTCGAGCACGCGCCGGTAGCAGACTTCGACGTCCTTGGGGCCGCGGGCAAATTCACGCGCCAGGCCGATCATGCCCAGGAATTCGAGCATGTCAGCCTCGCGCAGCAATAGGGCTTCGGTGGACCGCGGTGGGCGCTGGTCGCGGTAATCGTGCAGCTCGATGGCTTCGAGCAGGACTTGTTTGGCTGACTCGGGCCAATCCAGCCGCGGCAGAATGTCCGCTTCCACCACCTGGCGTGAGCGCAGGGCGTGCTCGACGCCTTTCTGAAAGTAGAGTGGGAAGGCGCCCCAATCGTGCACGTAGGCCGCCAGGGTTAGAACCTGTGCGTCATAAGCAATCCCCTGTCCAATCACGGCGATCAACTCCAGCAGCCGCCGGGCGTGGGCCACCGCCCACCCTTCGCCGACCCGTTGGGTCATGGCCACGATGTCGTCGAGTGTCAGATACGTGTCGATTTGGTGGTCCATCGATAGTGCCTGCATCATTCCTCCTATTGCC
>JAYRNS010000304.1:0-4893 GCA_041912075.1 Anaerolineae bacterium | reverse complement strand
TTCACTCGAGCGTGCCCTGGCCGCCCAAGGTTTGTACCCGGCCGTGGACCCACTGGCCTCGACCAGCCGCATCCTCGATCCCAACATCGTAGGCAAGGATCATTATGACGTGGCGCGTGGTGTGCAGCGGACGCTGCAGCGCTACCGCGACCTGCAGGATATCATCGCCATTCTGGGTGTCGAAGAGTTGAGCGAAGACGACAAGCTGGTGGTGGCGCGCGCCCGTCGTATCCAACGTTTCCTGACCCAGCCCATGCACGTGGCTGAGACGTTTACCGGCCAGCCCGGTGCCTACGTCAAGATCGAAGAGACCGTGCGCGGCTTCAAGGAAATCCTGGACGGCAAACACGATACGCTGCCCGAACAGGCCTTTTACATGGTCGGCACGATCGAGCAGGCAGTGGAGAAGGGCCGGCAGCTGGCCGGCAGCTGAGGAGGCCTCAATGTCTCCGATCCGCTTTGAGTTCGTTGCGCAAACTGGCCGCGTGTTCGAGGATGACGTCGACATGGTCATTGCACCGGGTGCCGATGGCATCCTTGGTATCCTGCCGCGCCATGCACCGTTGATGGCCGTCGTACAGCCGGGCGAAGTGGTGGTCAAACAGGCCGGCCAGCCCGATCGTTACTTTGCGGTAGGCGGTGGTTTCATCGAAGTTCGCCCCGACAAGGTGGTCCTGCTGGCGCGTTCGGGTGAGGCGGCTGAAGACATCGACGTGGCGCGGGCTGAAGAGGCTCGCCAGCGCGCCGAAGAATGGCTTTCGACCCATCCGCGGGGCGCGGAACGCCGCGAGGCGTACGAAGCGGCCCTGCGTCGTTCCATCCAGCGCCTGCGTCTGGTGCAAAAACGCGCCCCCCGGCACACCACCGTGGCGCAGTTCAAGGATAATAACCGCTAATCAGGGTGAGCACGTGCAGAGATGCTGCAATGCAACGTCTCTCCTGCAACGTGCGAAATGGGTGTGAAGAAGAGACGGCGCAATGCGCCGTCTCTTCTTCACACCCCCACCCTCGGCAGCCAGCGCGCCAGCGCTGCAAGCAGCTTAAGCACATCCTCTTCCGTATTGTAACCCTGAATCGATACCCGAATGAAAGGCTCCCCGTTCCACGTGATCACCGGAACTTCGATGCGTTCCTCGTTCCACAGGTGAGACTGCAGCTGCGCCGTGTTGCAGGGTGGCAGCCGCAGGGTGGCCATCTGGGTAAACCAGGCACGATCCTCGGGACAGATCGGGGGCAAACCGGTGAGGTCGCCCATCATGTGGCGTACGAGGCGGACCAGTGCGTGACAGCGGGTGCGTACCTGCGGCCAGTCATGCGCCCGCTGGAACTCGATGGCGGCCGGCACGGTCAGGTAGGCCGATACGTCGTCGGTCCCTTGCCATTCGAGGTAGTCGACAAAACGCGACGGTCCCGGGGCATCGCTCTGCCAGCCCCAGCTCACCACGAGCGGCTGCACCAGGTCCTGAACGGCCGGTCGGGCGTAGAGATAACCGGCCCCCTTGGGCGCACACAGCCACTTGTGGCAGTTGCCGCTTACGAAGTCAGCACCCAGCGCTGCCAGGTCGAGGTCGAGCTGGCCCAGGCTGTGGGCACCATCGACTACGGTCAGGATACCGGCCGCACGTGCGCGTTGGCAGAGGGCCGCCACCGGCAGCGTGAGCGCAGTGGGTGACGTGATGTGGCTGATAAAGAGCACCCGTGTACGTGGGGTCACCGCGGCCCACAAGGTCTCGACCGCCGCCGCAGGATCGGTGACGGGCAAAGGGATTGGCTGATTCACCAGGGTCGCACCACGCTGTTGGCAGATAAAACGCCAGGTGCGGGTCATGGCGCCATATTCGTGGTCGGTGCTGAGCACCTCATCGCCAGCGTGTAAATCGAGCGACCGGGCCACGATATTGATCCCGGTAGTGGCATTGGGTACAAAGACCAGGTCATTGGGCGCGACGTGCACGTAGGCGGCCAGCGCTGCACGGGCCTCCTGCATGAGAATGGGGAAGCGGCGGCCCAAAAATTCCACGGGCTGCGTTTCCAGTTCACGCTGCCAGGTCTGGTAGCGGTCGAAAACCGGACGCGGACAGGCCCCAAAAGAGCCGTGGTTCAAGAAGGTAATATCCGGTCGCAGCAGAAATAGGTCTTTCATCGATTAGTGCACCTTTGCGCCTGTTGTGCCTGCCAAACGACTCCTTAGGGCTCGTAAAAGAATAACTTCCCGTGATTTGCTGCAACCTCCAGCCAGATAGCAGGAGGTTATTCTTTTACGATGCCTTAGCGGCGAGCAGTCCGCACTCCCAGGTGCGGACCACCGCTTACCCCCGAGCAGTCCGCACCCCCAGGTGCGGACCACCCGCGATATCATGCCCGATCCTGCACAATTGGGCAAATTTTGCTGGCGGCTGCTTAACCCGTGAAGTAATCGGGATGCGCCGCTAAGAAAGTCCGGATATTGCGATCGGCGCGCAATAGAATGCTGGCGGTTGCGGTGTATGATCGTTGTATCGATGCCGCAACCGACTGGATGTCCCAACCACACAGACGCCGGCGGTAGAACACGACACGCTGCACTTCGGTGGGTAGGGTCGCCAGGGCCTCGCACCAGGCTTCGTGCCGCAGCACGACCTGGCTGTGGTCCTCTAGTGTCAGACAGCCGATGTCGCGCCCACGCGGCGCCTCGACCCATTCATCATCTGTGGTTTCGATTTCCCACACCACCCGGGCATCGTGGGCACGGCGCCCCTTGCAGACCTGGTCGGTTACCTGATGATAGGCCACGCTGTTGAGCCAGGCCAAAAAAGCAACGTCCCACGGATATCGTGGCAGCACACGAATCAGTTTTTCGCATGCGGTCTGGGTGATGTCATCACCGTCCCAGTGGCGGCGCAAGTAACCAATGCTGAAAGCTGCCATATGCCGGCGCAGCACGTCGTGCATGTAGGTGTGAATCGTCTGCCAGGTCCGGGAATCGTTGGCCAACAGCGCCGCCACCAGGTCGTGGTTGGTTTCGATGCAGGCCGCGACGTGCTGCACGTACTGCGGCCAGGCCTGGGGTGACCAGCGCGGATGGCGGGCGCCACACAAACGATGCCAGCGGCCGCTATAGAAGTTGTGTAACGTGATCTGAAGCAGGCGGGAACGACCTTGCTCGATCGATTCATTGCACCAGGGCCGACGCGCCTGGCTGTGCAGCACAGGGACGAGGGTTTCGCAGGTAGCGGTGAGTTCAGTGGGTGATGGTGAGAATGCCGTGGTCATAGATTTCCCTTGTGTGCATCTAACGGTTTGGGGTTAGCTGGCAGGTGTGGTGCGTCGATCATGTGGAGCAGAATTTAGCACGTCGGGGGTGGCGCGACAACCGGTTTTTTCCCAGAAGTGTGCCAGAAAAGTGCCAGAAAAGTACCAGAAAAGTACCAGGAAATTCCCAGGTTTTTACCAGGGGGGATGGGAGTACGGAGTAGGGAGTACGGAGTAGGGGATAGGGAGGTGGTAGAATGTCGGGGGCAAGGCATCGAATTCAAGGAGCGGCACACGGATGGAAAGACAGTCAACGGGTCGTTCGGGGTGGCACGTGGTCTATCTGGCGTTGGGCAGCAACCTGGGGGACCGGTGGGCGAATGTGGTGGCAGCACTGCAGCGGCTGCGCAGCGGCGTCGATCTGCAGACGTTTTCGGCGCTGTACGAAACCCCGCCGTGGGGGATCACGGACCAGCCGGTGTTCTACAACCTGGTTGTGCAGGGTGAAACCACCCTGGAACCAGAGGCGCTGTTGTCCTTTGTCAAGCAGATCGAGGGGGCGTTGGGCCGGCAGCCAGGCGTGCGTTATGGCCCGCGGCTGGTCGATATCGACATTCTGTTCTACGACGATTGGGTTTGGCAGAGCGAGCCGCTGACCATTCCGCATGCGCAGCTGGCGGACCGGGCTTTTGTCCTGGTGCCGCTGGCCGATATCCAACCGGCACTGGTGCATCCCGGTTCAGGGGAAACGGTGGCCGTGCTGCTGGATGCGGTCGATACCAGCGGGATCGTACGCGTCGCGGCGGCGGATGAGCTCAGGCGGGCGGTGTTGGGAGGAACGTCGGCCATGTTTGGCTGGCAGTGGGGGCGCCAGACCTATGTCATGGGCATCATCAACGCGACGCCGGACAGCTTTTCGGGGGACGGGTTGGTGAGCCAGGATGATCCGGATTGGGCTGCGGCCGCGATTTCCCAGGGCCGGCAGTTCGTGGACGACGGTGCGCATATTCTGGACGTCGGCGGTGAGAGCACGCGCCCCGGCAGCACGCCGGTGACGGTCGAGCAGGAGTTACAGCGAGTGTTACCGGTGATTGCCGGTCTGGCGCGCGTGGTGCCGGTGCCGATATCGGTGGATACCAGCAAAGCGGTGGTGGCTGAGGCCGCGCTGCGTGTGGGCGCGCGCATGGTCAACGACGTGTGGGGGCTGCGTTTCGATCCAGACCTCGCGAGTGTGGTGGCGGCGGCGGGTGTGCCGGTTGTGTTGATGCACAACCGCAGCGCGCTCAAGAACGCCGCGCAGGAGGCACGGCTGGGGGGACGTTACGTGGGTGTGCAGTACGATAACCTGTTAGGAGACATCCAGCGTGAACTGGGGGAGAGCGTCGCGCTGGCGCACGCGGCGGGTATCGAGGACCGGCATATCGTGCTCGATCCAGGAATTGGTTTTGGCAAAACCCGCGAGCAGAACCTGGCGCTGCTTGACCAGGTCGATGTCATCAAGCGGATGGGTTATCCCGTGCTGGTGGGGCCCTCGCGCAAGTCGTTTATCGGCTATACGCTGGACCTACCGCCGGCCGACCGCGCGGAGGGCACCGCCGCCGCCGTCGCCGTCAGCATCGTGCGCGGTGCCGATATCGTGCGTGTGCACGACGTGCGGGCTAT
>JAYRNS010000303.1:0-6836 GCA_041912075.1 Anaerolineae bacterium | reverse complement strand
GTGCACAGCGAGAGCGATTATACCATGGCAGGCAGGGTCCGTCAAAATGTGACCCTGGTTTAGGATTCGTTTGTCCGCCTGCGACCCCACGGTTCACCCCAGCCGAAAATTGGCCCGCAGGTCAGGCAAATCGACGCGGCTGATTTGCAGCGTGACCTGGCTGTCCAATGGCAGATCGTGGGCCAGGTGTACCGTCGTTTCCAGGCCCAATTCGGGTACCAGCAGCGTGCCGCTGTGGCCGCGCTTTTCCACCAGTACCCCCAGGCCGCGCCAACCAGCATGCTGCTTCAAGTACACCAACGTCCAGTGCTGGTTCGATAACTGCTCCGCGGCACGAACACTGGGAATGACAGCTTCGACGGCACCCACCCGCTCGACAATCTCCTGCGTCGACAGCAGCCGCTCGCCACGCAGAAATGCCCGCAGCTGCTGGTGGACCACCAGGTCAAGGTAACGCCGCAAAGGGCTCGTCGTCTGCACATAGGCCGCCAGCGCCAGGGCACCGTGGGATGCCGGCACGCTGCGGTATTGGCTGCGCCGCATCAAACGGCGCTGTGCATACATACCGGCCAGTGTCACCGATGCGACGCCCGGCTCGCCGACTTCCTGGGTTGCATAGGGCACAGGGATGTCATGAGTCCGGGCATAACGCGCGACCGCTTCACCTGTCATGATCATGGCATTTTCGACCAGCAGCCGGCTGGGCAAAGAGGGCACCGGCGTCAGGATGACCTCGCCGTTGTCGACACGCACGTCCACTTCGGGCAGGTCGAGCAGCACGGCCCCATTGGCCTGGCGCAGGTCCTGGTACGCACGTGCCAGGGCGTAGAGCCGGTCCAACGGTGGCTGTGCGATGGCCGTGGCCGCTGCTTCGTAGGTCAAACGGGTGACCCGTACCCAGCTCGGTTCGATCTCCAAATCGAGCAGGCGGCCGTCCGTATCCAGGTGCAGACCAAACGAGAGCGCTGGTGATACGCCGGCCAGGCCAAGGCCAAACAACGGCGTGGCCGCATGCGGCAGCATGGGGATCGTGTATTCCGGCAGGTGCAGCGTAGCGCCGCGCGCCCGGGCTTCCAGATCGATTTCGCTGTCGGGTATGATGATCGCGGCCGGGTCGGCGACGTGCACCCAAAGGATGTCCCCTTCCAGGCTGAGGGCGTCGTCGGGCGTTTCCGTCGTGGCATCGTCGATGGCCAGGGCCAGCAGGTGGGTGAGGTCACGGCGCGGTTCGGGCGGCAGGTCAGGCAGGGTTTGCGGCGGGGCGTGAATCGGCACACCCAGGCGCAGCGGATAAGGGTTGACCGTCGCGTCCCACACGCCCAGTTCGAGGAGGAGCGCGTGGGCACTTTCGGGGGTCTGCTCGCGATCGAGCGCATGCATGACGCGGCTCTTGTTGGTGCGCCCCAAGGCCAGAGCCTCCACCTGCGTGAGGTAGCGTTCATCCTCCGGCAGGACCTGGTGGGACTTTACGCGCTGAAGAAACGCTGCCCACGCCTGTTTTTCCGCCAGCTCGGCCGCGCGCGCGGCCTGTTTGTCAGCCACTTCGAGCGGACTAACCACCATCACCCGGTCAGGCTCGCCGCGAAAGTAGAGCCCGTCTTCCACCAGCTGCCAGGCAGCCCAGGCGCTGGCCGGGTTGAAATCCCCGTAGACCAGCTCGGCCACCTCGGCCAGAGTAGTCACCTGGCCGGCCAGCAGCTCCCAGGCGGTGACGACGTCGCCGGTTTGCGGCTGCAGCTGGCCCAGGCTCAACAATGGGCCGGGATGCAGCCACACGACGTCCTTCGGGCGAACCTTGATGGTTTCGCCGCCGGGGATGAGGATTTCGAGCTTCTCACCCACACGTTCCACGCGCGCCGGGCGGTTTTTGTACAGCACCAAACTGCCGGCCGGCGGTGGCTTTTCGGTCATGATACCTCATTTCGCGCTGACCCGCGTGATTGGCGGTTGATACAGATTGGCGGGTCCGGTTTGACAATCGGGCGACCTCATGTTACACATGTGCACGCCGTTTACCATCCAAGATTCCATCCGCGGGAGACCACCATGTCCGACAGGATTCGCACTTACACCAGTGACGACATCGACGTCACTTACGACGCGGCCCGCTGCATCCATGCTGCCGAATGTATCCGCCGTTTGCCAGGGGTGTTCGATACGCGCAAGCGGCCGTGGGTTCAGCCTGGCAATGCGCCGGCCGACGAGGTCGCTGCCGTCGTCGAACGCTGTCCCAGCGGCGCACTGCACTACGTCCGCCACACGGGCAGCCAGGAAGAAATCCCGGCCACCAACACCGTGCAGCTGCAAACCAACGGACCATTCTACGTTCGTGGGGACGTAGAAGTGGTCCGGCCCGACGGCACGATGGTCATCCGCGACACGCGCCTGGCGCTGTGCCGCTGCGGCGCCTCGCAGCACAAACCATTCTGTGACAACAGCCACCGCACCACCCATTTCAGAGCACCCGCCACATTGGCCGAGCCCAGCACAGAACTGACCGTCCTGGCACAGCCAGGACCGCTGCGCATCACGCTGCGCCCCAATGCCTCGCTGCGCTTCGAAGGACCGCACGCCATCGTCGATCGCGACGGTCAGGTCGTTTACCAGTCGGAACGCACCAAGTTCTGCCGCTGCGGTGGTACTGCCAGCCAGCCATTTTGCGACCACACGCACAGACAGAACGGATTCACTGATTCGTGACCATGCCGCTACTGCGAGTTGTGGCGTTTGCGGGGGGCGCAGGACTGGTCGTCGCCACGCTGTACTCGGCGATGCGTACGTTCGTCCTGCCGCGCGCCGCGCCCGATTTGTTCGTACGCGCCATCTTTGTCAGCCTGAGGCGGCTGTTGGCACTGCGCCTGCGTTTTGCGCGCACCTACGAGGCGCGCGACCGCGTGATGGCCCTGTTTGCGCCGATCGGTCTGATGCTGCTGCTGCCCGGCTGGCTGGCACTGGTTTGCCTTGGCTATGCGGCCATGTTCTGGGCCATCGGCGTCGAACCATTTTATGCCGCCTTCAAGCTGAGCGGCTCCTCGCTGCTGACCCTCGGTTTTGCGGCCGCCGACGGCACCGGCCAACTGCTGCTCCAGTTTTCGGCCGCGATCATTGGTTTGATCCTGGTGGCACTGCTGATTGGTTACCTGCCAACGATCTATGCCGCCTTTGCGCGGCGCGAGGCACAAGTGACCCTGTTGGAAGTACGCGCCGGCCAGCCGCCATCGGCGGTGGAGATGCTGCTGCGTTTTCACCGCATCCACGGCCTCGCCCAACTGGACGAGGTGTGGCGCACGTGGGAGGTCTGGTTCGCCGACATCGAGGAGAGTCACACGTCGCTGCCGGCGCTCGTCTACCTGCGCTCACCGGACGGCCACCACTCCTGGGTGACCGCAGCCGGCGCCGTGCTCGACGGTGCTTCCCTCTTCCTCTCAGCAGTCGACTGGCCAGCCAGTGCCATGCCGTCCCTGTGCGTGCGCGCCGGTTACCTGGCACTGCGTCACATCGCCGATTTTTTCAGTGTGGATTACAACCCCGACCCGCACTACCCCGACCCCATCAGCATCACACGCGCCGAGTTCGACGCTGCCTGCGAGGCCCTGACCGCCGGTGGTCTACCGATGAAGTCCGATCACGACCAGGCGTGGCGCGATTTTGCCGGCTGGCGCGTCAACTATGACACGGTGCTGTTGGCGCTGGCGACCATCACCATGGCGCCAGTGGCGCCATGGTCGAGTGATCGTTCGCTGATCAAGCGCGTCTCGTCACTGGCCGTTTGGCAGAGACATCGCAAACCCGTGGTTTGACCCACATAACCCGAAAGGTCTGTCTCAACCCACCAGCCGCGCGTTGAGCCGGATGTCCACGCTGGCCAGCGCTTTCGACACGGGGCACTTCGCCTTGGCCTCGATCGCTTTGGCCTGGAAGGTGGCGTCGTCGAGGTTGGGCACTTCGGCCTCGGTGTCGAGCTCGATGGTGGTGATCGTCGGGCCGGCGGCAATGTGGACCCTGGCCGTGGTTTGAATGCGGGTGGGAACGTAACCCGCGTTGCTCAGCAGCGCCGACAGGAACATCGAGAAACAACCGGCGTGGGCGGCGCCGATCAATTCCTCGGGGTTGGTCCCCGGACCGTCCTCGAAGCGCGAGGCATAGGTGTACGGTCCCTGGTAAGAGCCGCTGCTCAGCGCCATGGTGCCGCTGCCCTCTTTGAGTGTACCTTCCCACACAGCATTGGCCGAACGAACTGGCATGGTCAAATCTCCATTGGTATGATATGATGTAGCGAGCAACAAGAGGCATAATCTAGCGCAACTTGGGCGGGTTGTCAATTCATATGGATTTTGCCACGCAACCCCTGGTCGAGACCGACTGGCTGGTCGCTCACCTGGACGATCCTGATCTGCGCATCATCGACATGCGCTGGCGGGGTGATGACTCTGGCCGGCAGCGTTACCTGCGCGGCCACATTCCCGGTGCGATTCACCTGGACTGGCACCTCGATCTGAACGGTGGCGCGGCCGACGACCTGCTGCTGCCGCCCGATCGTTTGGCGGCGCTCCTGGGCGCCAACGGCATTGGTCATGACACCCGCGTCGTGGCCTACGCCGAGACCGATCACAGCGGAGCCGCACGGCTGTGGTGGGCGCTGCGTTATCACGGCCACCGGCAGGTGGCGGTTTTGAATGGTGGTATCAGCCGCTGGCGCGCCCAGGGTCTTCCGCTGACTGTTGAGGTCACCCAGCCCGCACCAGCCTCGTTTACCCCTCACGTGCAGCACCACTGGCTTGCCACCACTGCGGAAGTCGCAGCGGTCGTGTCTGACCGGCCAGCCAACGTGTGTCTGGTCGATACCCGTCCGCCGGAACAGTATGCCGGCCGGGCGGTATGGACACCCTTTGGCAGTCGCTATCTACCCCCGGGGCAGGACTGGGTCATGGTGGGAGAACGGCCGCTGCGCGGCGGGCATATTCCCGGTGCCGTTCACCTGCACGCGTCGCGCAACCTGGCCCCCAATTGGACGTATCGTTCGCCCGAGGCGCTGCGTGCCCTCGCTGAATCGGCCGGTATCGAACCGGATCAGCGCGTCATCCTGTACTGCGGCGTCGGCATTTCCGCCTCACTCGGTCTGTTTGCCCTGCACCTGGCGGGATATCCCGACCTGGCGCTCTACGACGGGTCGTGGATCCAATGGGACCAGGGTCACGTGCGGCCAGTGGAGCGTGAGCCATGAGTCGTGAACCTGCTGAACCTCGTCTTTGTGCTGCAGGTGTTCCTGCCGTTGGGGTTCAACGATGGCTTGACGATCCTCTATTGGCTGCGGCACCGGGAATGATCGCACGTCGAGACTCGTCAATTTCATTCGTCGTGGTGGAGCAGCCGGCGCCGTGTGCGCAGTTCCGTCACGTCGACCATCTCGGCCGGTGAGCCACCCGCTTTGGCCAGCCGCCGGGCATACCAGGTGGAGAGTGGCACCGCCGACAACCCGTGGGCTACGACGCTGAGCAGGATGGTCCAGCAGGCCACGGCGAAGAGGCTGTCGATGGGCCGGCCGCCCTCTTCGAACGCCACATAGGCCAGGAGCGTGAACACGACCGAAGCCAGGCCGCGCGGGCCAAACCAGCCCATCAGACCAATGGTATCGCGACGCAAACCGGTGCCCCACAGTGCCACCGCCACCGGCAGCATCCGAATCACGGTCAGGCTGAGCACGGCATAAACGATGGGGCGCCAGTCGGTGGTATAACGCAGGGCCAGCGGCAGCATCACCGCACCAAACACGGCCCAGACGAGGATCGAAAAGACGGTGCCGACATTCTCGGTGAATTCGGTCGATTCGATCAGCCGGTTTCTGGTCATGACGCGAAACACGATGCCACCGACGAAAGCAGCAATAAAGCCGTTGCCCTGAACCGCAATCGAAAGGAAGTACGCCGCCAGGCTCAGACCCAGCACACCCACCTGGATGATGCCTTCCGGGGCCCACTCCCGTTCCGCGGCCTGCGCTAACAGCCATCCCCCCGTCACGCCCACGACTGTGCCAACGACGACTGCCAACCCAATCTCCAGCAGAGCGGTCATCAGCCAGCCGCTGCCCTGACCCGATGCTTCGCTGGCAACGGCAAAGGCGACAAACAGTGTCACGAACGGCGTTGCGATACCGTCGTTCAAGCCGCTTTCGACGTTGAGTGCCCGGCGGATGCGCACCGGCACGCGCGGGTTGTTGAAGATCGGCAAACCCAGCGCTGCATCGGTCGGCGCAAGGATTGCACCCACGAGTGCGGCAAAGGCCAACCCCTCCGCCGGTAAGAGACCCAGCGCGACGACCGTTCCGAACACGATCGTCAGCAGCATGCCAACCGTCAGCAAGCGCACTGGCAGCCGGGCATCATCACGCACCTGGCTTAGATCGAGGGTCGAGGCATCGGCAAACAAGAGCAGCGCCAGCGTGATCTCGGTCAGTTGTTTGATCCCCTCAGCACGCGGTGACATCTCCAGCAAACCTAAGCCACCCGCACCCAGTAGGAAGCCGGCCGCGACAAAAATGATCGGTGCCGTGATCGACCAGCGGCTCAACTTGCCTGCGAAGACGGCGTAGACCACGATACAGAGGCAGAGGATTGCGATTCCGGCTAACATCGAGGACCTCCTTGGACCCTATCACGTCGTTGACCTATCGTTATCGCTCGGTACCGAATCCAAGGTGAACCTTGCGGGTTGACACCTGACAGCTCAGTGTACTCCACCTTGGATTCGGACCTAAGGGCTTGTAAAAGAATGACTTCCGGCATTATGGTTGGAATTCGCCGCTCCACAGGCGGTGGCGATTGCACAGTTGCCATCTT
>JAYRNS010000302.1:0-1891 GCA_041912075.1 Anaerolineae bacterium | reverse complement strand
TCGACACCGGGAATGCCAGCACCTACCATGGCCCGATCGAGGCGCAGTGCCAATCCCCGACCTCGGTGGGTCTTGATACGGTCGATGCCAACCCCGCGGCCGGTCTGCCCGTTGCCGCCCTGCCAACGGCCGGTTTGCTCGCACTGGGTGCGGTGGGTGCAACCGCCGCCTGGCTGCGCCGCCGCCGTGCGTGAGGGTTAGTGCGTCTCCCGGGACGTACTTGGTCATAAATAAACGAGACGCCGCAGTGGCAACACTGCGGCGTCTTGCTTTGGAAAACCCAACTCCCTAACCTGAACAAGCCAGAACCGAAAGGCTTCAACGCAAAGACGCAAGGATGCGAAGCCGCAAAGAAATCTAGTATCGTGGCGACTTTGCGACTTTGCGTAAAGTTTCTTGCACGCTGCGCAAGAATACAGCAGGCAAGGTACTACTCGGTACTCCCCCCCTCCTCCATTACCATCCGCCCCGCGTGACGTTTGCGTTCGCGCGGACGCCAGCGCTCCGCCTCACCCGGTGCCAGTTTGCGGGCAAACAGCAGGTAGCCCGTGTGCGCCACCATACGATCAGCTGGACGCAGCCGGCCGGGGATCGGTTTGTAGGGGCGCAGCAGCAGTTCCTCGACGCTGACGTCGCTGTAGCCGTGCTCGTCCAACCCGCGCAGCATCGTCTCCACCTGGTTGGTCGTGGGTACCAGGCAACCAAAGAACCCGCCCAGTTTCAGCGCAGCCGTGGCCTGTGGTAAAATATCCCACGGTGCCCGCACGTCGAGGAAACAGGCATCGACGCCACTTTCGTGAAAGCCGGCGGTGGCATCCTGTTCGTACAAGGTGACGTAGGGCAGCAGCCCAAGACCTTCCAGATTGCGCTGGGTCAGGGCATGCGCCTCTGGCCGGATTTCGTAACTGTACACGTGGCCACCCGGCATCACGGCTCGTGCCAGTGCCAGGGTCAACCCGCCGCTGCCCGAACCAGCCTCCAGCACGACGCGGCCAGGGAAAAGGTTCAGCCGCAGCAGGATGTAGGCCACGTCCTTGGGGAAGATGATCTGCGAGACACGCTTGAGCAGACTGATCAGATCGTGCGTCGATGGTTCGAGCATCAGAACCGGCCGGCCGATCAAGGTCTGGACGGTCTGGCCAAACGCCTGGCCGATGAGCTGGTCGTGCGGGATGCGCCCCAGGTTGGAATGCCACACCGCGCCGGGCTGCAAACGCACGAGATAACGATTTTCATCCTGCGTCAAGAGTAAGACCAGGTCTCCCGATTGGGCAACAACAGACATGGCGATTCCTTTTTGGACCAACGGCTAATGCGCAATGATTTCAGCCGGCTGCTGCGCAGTCCTGGCATCCGTGCCGGCTTGATAGGCGGTACCCTGGCGGCTCTCCTCTCACTGCTGAGCCTGATTCCCTTTTTTGGCTGTCTCACCATGCCGGTGAGTCTGCTCGTCTATTTTGGCAGCGGGGTGCTGGCTGCGGTGCTACACCTGCGCCGGCGCCCGCGCGCCGGGACACAAGGCGTGGCGCAGGCAGGTTTTTTGGCCGGTTTGTTGACCGGTCTGATCGATGCCATCATCGGGCTGGTGACCGTCCCCCTGGCCCTGGCCATGACCGGCGGCAGCCAGGTAATTGTGCACCAGCTGCCCGTCGAGGTGACGACGCTCGTCGACGCCCTGGGGCTGACACCCCAGACGGTCTTTGGCACCGCCGGGCTGCTGCTGCTGGCTGCGATCGTGGCGGTGGCGACGATTGTGCTGGCGACGCTGCTGGGCACGCTGGGCGGTTTGTTGATGGCGGCGTCGCGGCCAGCGCGGAAGGTGGGGAGGGAGTAGGGAGTAGGGAGTAGGGAGTACGGAGTAGGGGGCCCGCTTTGCGGTTCCCCGTCACAG
>JAYRNS010000301.1:0-7902 GCA_041912075.1 Anaerolineae bacterium | reverse complement strand
GTTTGCCGGCAAAGGAGTATAAGGAGACATTATGCGCAACAAGATCACGGTGGTCGGTGCCGGAATGGTGGGCGCCAGCACGGCACTCTGGCTGGCAGAGCGTGAATTAGGCGATATCGTGCTGGTGGATATCCCGCAGACGGGTGACATGCCCAAGGGCAAAGGTCTCGATTTGTTACAGGCCGGGCCGATCGTGGGCTACGATACACGAATTACCGGCACCACGTCTTACGAGGCGACGGCCAATTCGGACGTGGTCGTGATCACGGCCGGCATCCCGCGCAAACCAGGGATGAGCCGTGAAGACCTGGTCGGCACCAACGCCAACATCGTGGCCAGCGTGGCCCGCCAAATCGCCGCCACATCACCCAACGCCATCATTATCGTCGTCACCAACCCGCTCGATACGATGTGTTACGTGGCGAAAAAGGCCAGCGGTTTCCCCAAAGAGCGGGTATTGGGCCAGGCGGGCGTGCTCGATAGTGCGCGCATGCGAGCCTTTATGGCGATGGAACTCAACGTGAGTGTGGAGAACACCCACGCCTTCGTGCTGGGTGGCCACGGCGACGAAATGGTGCCGCTGGTGCGCTACTCCACGGTGGCCGGTATCCCGATCAACGAGCTCCTGCCGGCCGACCGGGTGGCGGCGATCGTCGACCGTACACGCAAAGGCGGCGGCGAGATCGTCCAGCTCATGGGCACCAGCGCCTATTATGCCCCCGGTGCCGCTTCAGCCGAGATGGTCGAGGCTATCCTCAAAGACAAGAAGCTGATCCGGCCCTGCTCCGCTTACCTGGATGGTGAATACGGTCTCTCGGACGTTTACTTTGGCGTGCCGGTCGTTTTGGGCAGCGGTGGTGTGGAAAAGATCATCGAAGTCAACCAGGCCGACGACGAGCGTGCCATGTTCCAGAAGTCGGCCGACCTGATCCGCAGCACGATGGCGGTGTTGCCCAAGGACTGAGCCTGACACTCGCAGTGCGGGCGTCCCTTAAACCAGAAGGGCCTGGCAAAGCTGCCAGGCCCTTCTGGTCAGAAGACACCCATCGCCCGCATGGCCTCGACGGCGGTTGGCCGTTCGCAGCCGGCCAATGGAAAAAGCCAATCGAGGTCCAGCCAAAAACCTGGCAGGACCTCGGAGCGCAAGCGGGTGTCGACCTGTGTGATGGGAATGAACTGGTAGCCCACCAGGCGGTAAAACGTGGCTCCATGGGTTAACGGATCGATCAACCAGTATTCGTGCACGCCAAAGCGAGCATAGTTGATCTTCTTCTCCACTTCATCGTAATGACGGCTGCTGGGGGAGATGATCTCGACCGCGATGTCGGGTGGACCAGCGAAAAATACCTCGCCAGCAAATTGTAGGCGTGCACGGCTAATGAACGATACATCGGGTTGAAATACGTTGACATTCGACAACTGGTACGCCAGGTTCGAGCCAAACACGCGACCCAGGCCTTGTGTCTCTACAAACAACCCCATGCTCAGCATGATAAAGGATTGCAGCACCTCGTGCTCGTACGATGCGGGCGTGGCCAAAATCATGACTCCTTCGATCAGGTCAGATTTGTGGGCGCTGTAGGGTGAGTCGACGTACTCCTGGGCCGTCAGACGAGCTTCAACCGGTGTTGCGAATAACGTGCGAAGAGTCACCATCGTGTAGGACCTCCAGCATATGAGCAGGTGTGCGCTAGGCCATCATAGCACATCTGAGCGGGATTGTCTAACATTTCGGGGGATTTGGGAATGGATATCGCGGGAAAAGTCGCACTGGTGACCGGCGGCGCCGTGCGGGTGGGTCGGGAGATCGCCCTGGGTCTGGCCGGCACTGGTGCGGATGTGGCGATTCTCTACCATTCATCGGCCGCGGCGGCGGCGGACACCGTGCGGGATATCGAGGCCTTGGGCGTGCGCGCCTTGGCTGTCCAGGCCGACATGGCGGATGTGGCGCAGGTGCAGGCTGCGACGGCACTTGTGCAAGATCGCCTGGGTGGGTTTGACATTGTGGTCAACGCGGCTTCGCACCTGGCCATAACGCCCCTAATGACGACGACCTACGACGAGTGGCGGCACATTCTGGCCGTGTTGCTCGACGGGCCGTTTTTTTTAACCCAGGCCGTCGTTCCAGCCATGCAGGCGCGCGGCGGGGGGGTGATCGTCAACATTCTTGACACCTCGATCGATGCGCCCTGGCCACGTTTCATGGCCCATGCCGCCGGCAAGATGGGCCTGCTCTCACTGACGCGCAACCTGGCGGTCGAGCTGGCACCGACGATTCGTGTCAACGCGGTGGTGCCAGGACCCGTGCTGCCGCCCGACGGGTACCCGCCGGCCAAAATCGAGCGTGCGGCTGAACAGACCCTGCTTAAACGCTGGGGTACGCCGCGCGATGTGGCTAACGCCGTTGAGTTTCTGATTCGCGCCGATTATGTTACGGGAACGATCCTGCACGTCGATGGTGGACAGCAGTGGGTGCGCTGACCCGACACGGTAGTCGCGCGCACGGCACAAAAAACAACACTGCCACCCTGGAGTCAGCTCCCTGGTGGCAGTGCTTCAATCAATTCCTATCCGATGCTCTGTTCGCTGCCTCACTCGGCTGGCGGCAGCAGCACCTTGTCGATCACATGGATGACGCCATTCGAGGTCTCGATGTCGGTCATGGTGACCAGTGCATCGTTGATCATGACCTTATCACCATCCACCTTGATCGTCAGCGGTTTGCCCAAGGCCGTGCCGGCCGCCGTCATCTTCGCCACGTCGGCGGCCATTGCCTTACCCGACAGCACGTGGTACAGCAGAATTTCTTTCAACTTCTCAGGCTCGGCCAGCAACCCTTCGACCGTGCCAGCCGGCAGCTTGGCAAAGGCTTCGTCGGTCGGGGCGAGCACGGTGAACGGCCCTTCACCCTTTAGGGTCTCGACCAGACCCGCAGCTTGAACCGCAGCCACCAAGGTCTTGAACTGACCAGCCGCCACTGCGGTATCGACAATGTCCTTCAACTCAGCTTTGGGTGCCGCAGGCGGCAGCAGCACGCTGTCGATGACGTGGATGACGCCGTTGCTCGCTTCGATGTCAGCCGCCGTTACCAGCGCATCGTTGATGCGGATCGCATCACCATCGACGGTGATCGTCACGGGTTGACCGAGTGCCGTGTCGGCACTGGTAAGCTTCGCCACGTCCGTGGACATGGCCTTGGCCGCAATCACGTGGTAGAGCAGGATCTCTTTCAGCTTCTCCGGTTCCGCCAGCAATCCTTCGACGGTGCCGGCCGGCAGCTTGGCAAATGCTGCGTCGGTCGGGGCGAGCACGGTGAACGGACCTGCACCCTTCAAGGTGTCGACCAGACCGGCGGCTTGAACCGCAGCCACCAGGGTCTTGAACTGGCCAGCCGCCACCGCGGTGTCGACGATGTCACTCAGTTCTGGCGCTGGGGGGACTTCAGTGGCCGGGACAGCCGTTGGCTCCGGCTGGGTAACCGGCTGGGCTGGCGCCGGGGCACACGCACTTATGGCCATTACAGCAATCAACAGCAGGGACAACAACAAAGGGAATCTCATTTTGGTCTCCTTGTCACAAACTAGATATTCTGTACGGTACGACCCAACTACTTCATCAAACCATATGCAAACACTATACAAACTATGCTCACCGTGTACAGTAGCCTTCGTTCCATTCTGACTCGTCGTGTGTAACACATTTTGACTTTTGTTATTCGCTGTGCTAGACTGCGACCACGATGAAGAATGCAGCGGATTGTTTGGTCGGTTGGTGTGTCTGTCTACGGGCAGGCAAAATGGCATTGGGCCATCACGCGTTTTTGGGCAGCCGCCGCGCTTAGCCGCTGCGCTGGTTGTGTTTGCCCGCAAGACTAGTTCGCCGAACTAGTCTTTTTTATTGCTGTGCAAGACCACGAGGCAAGCGCTTGATCAAAGGACAGCTACCGTACGGCGTTGGTGATTTGTTTTTCGAGCATGCCGCCGAGCAGCGGACCCTGGAGCACCGTTTGCGCCAGGTGTTTTCGACCTGGGCCTATACCGAGATCATCTCACCCACCCTGGAATACGCCGACATCGTCGTCGGCCCCGCCGGCAGCCAGCTGGCAAGCAACATCATGCGCTTCGTCGACCGCAACGGTGAGACGTTGGCGCTGCGGCCGGACCTGACGATCCCGACGGCACGCGCCGTGGCGTCCAAACTGTACGACCAGCCGCAGCCGCTGCGCCTGTTCTACGTGGGCAGTGTCTTTCGCCATGAAGACCCTCAGGCCGGCCGGCGGCGCGAATTTACACAGGCCGGGTTCGAGTTGATTGGTGCAGGCACTGTGGCAGCCGATGCCGAAGTGCTGCAGCTCACGATCGCCGCGCTGCGTGCCGCCGCGCTGCACGAGTTCACACTCACCATCGGTCACATGGGTTTTTACCATGGCCTCCTGGCGGCCCTCGACCTGCCAGGCGAAGCGGAGGCTCAACTCACGGCCGCCATCGACCGCAAACGCCACGGCGATCTGCTGCAGCTGCTCCAGACACTGCCGCTTACGGAAACCGCCCGCCGGTCGCTGCACACGCTGCCCTCCCTCACGGGTGGTGACGGCGTGTTTGACCGGGCGGCCGCGGTCTGTTTGACGCCCGCGATGACGGCGGCGGTGACCCATTTGCACCAGGTGTGGCTGCACCTCGCTGCGTTAGGGCTGGCGAAGCATGTGATGGTCGATTTCAGCGAAATTCGCGGTATGGCCTACTACACCGGTCTGACCTTCGAAGGTTTTGCGCCGGGGGTGGGCGCGGCCCTGTGCAGCGGTGGGCGCTATGACGACCTGATCGGGCACTTTGGTCCGGCGATGCCGGCGGTGGGCTGCGCGCTGGTGGTCGACCGGCTGCTGCTCACGCGGCGGTACCAGGCTGCCACCCCACCTGCGCCGACACCGGACTGGCTGGTGGGGGTGGTGCCCGGCTGTGAGGCAAGCCCGCTGCAGACCTGGCTCGACGACCGCCGCCAGCACGGGCAGGTCATCGACGTCGATCTGCTCGGACGGGACGAAGCCACGCTGTGTGCCGTGCGTCTGGCACGCGGTATCCGCCGGTTGGTGTGGTATGCCGGGCCGCAAGCAGTCACCCTCTACGACGCCGCTGGCAGCCGCCGTTTGACGCTGGCTGCGCTGACGGCTCTATCCGACGAGCAAACACCATGATCAGCTGTGAGGAACGTCGATGGTAACCTTGCGGCCAGAACAAAATGACCCTGGACATCTCACCATCACCTTACCCAAGGGGCGTATGCAGCACCAGGCATCGGTGCTGCTGCACAAGATCGGGTACATGCACGAGATGGCTGCCGAACGAGAGGGCGACGCCGCGCGCCGTTTGTTGGTGCCCGCCTCGGGCGGTCGTGTGAGTTATTTACTGGCAAAGCCGGCCGATGTGCCCATCTATGTCGAATACGGCGTGGCTGACCTGGGGATCGTCGGCGAAGATGTGCTGCGCGAAAGCGGGCGTGACGTCTACGAGCCGCTGCGTCTGCCGTTTGGTCACTGCCACCTGGCCGTGGCGGGCCGCGCCGACCGTCCCAACCAGCCACTGCGTCTCGAACCCAACCTGCGCATCGCAACCAAGTACCCCAACCTGACACGGGACTATTTCCACGGTCGCGGCATTTCGGCCGAAATCATTGCGCTAACCGGATCGGTCGAGCTGGCGCCACAGGTCGGCCTGGCCGATCTGATCGTCGACCTGGTCGAGACCGGCTCGACGCTCAAAGCCAACGGTCTGGTCGAACTGCGCACGATCCTGCACGTGCAAGCCTGCCTGATCGCCAATCGCGCGAGCTACCGGCTGAAAGCAGAGGCGGTGCAGAACTTCATCGACCAGCTGCGCCGCGCGGTCGATGCGACCGAGGCGAGACAAGGGGGGAACGAGGCGTGATACCGATTTACACCGACGTGGCCCTGGCGCAGCAAACCATCCTGCGACGTTCCGCATGGGATGCGCAGACGGTGCCAGACACGGTGCTGGATGGGATCGTGGCCCGGTTTGGCAGCCGGCTCAGTCCGGCGGAGGCCGTCGCCCGTGTGCTGGCAGACGTACGGCAGCACGGCGACGCCGCTGTGCGCGCCTGGACCGCGCGTATCGATGGCGTCGATCTCGCAACGGTGGTGGTGTCCTCGCAGGAACAGAAGGCCGCCCTGGCGCGTTTGCCCGCTGACCTGGTCCATGCCCTGCAGCTGGCAGTGGACCGGGTGGCAGCCTTTCATCGCAAACAGCCGGTCGATTCCTGGTTCGATGCCGGCGAGGAGGGTTTGCTCGGCCAGCTCGTGCGCCCGATCGATGCCGTGGGTGTTTATGTGCCGGGCGGCACGGCGCCGCTGCCTTCGTCGCTGCTGATGGCTGCGGTGCCGGCGCGCGTTGCCGGCGTGCGTCGCATTGTGGCAGTGACCCCACCTGACCGCCAGAGCGGGCGCGTACCGGATGTGATCCTGGCCACGGCTGCGCTGGTGGGTGTCGACGAGCTGTGGGCCGCCGGTGGCGCGCAGGCGATTGGGCTGCTGGCCTTTGGCAGCCAAACGCTGGCACCGGTCGACAAGATCGTGGGTCCGGGCGGGTTGTTCGTGACCCTGGCCAAACGCCAGGTGTACGGTGTGGTGGGTATCGACGGCATTCCCGGCCCCACCGAAACGATGGTGATTGCCGATGCGCACGCCAACCCGGCGCTGGTGGCCGCCGATCTGTTGGCCCAGGCCGAACACGATGTCCTGGCGTCGGCGATTCTGCTGACGCCAGCGGCCGACCTGGCCGTGCAGGTGCAGCACGAAATCGCACACCAGCTGGAGAACCTCAGCCGCGCCGCGATCATTGCCCAGTCGTTGGGGGGTCGCGGCGGCATTGTCATAACCGCCGACCTGGTGCACGCGCTCGAACTGGCCAATACCTATGCACCGGAGCATTTGTGTCTGCTGGTGCAGGACCCCTGGTCGCTCGTGGGGCTGGTGCGTCACGCCGGCGGGGTCTTTCTTGGTGAAGGCTCGTTCGAGGTATTGGGTGACTACGTCGCCGGACCGAGCCACATCATGCCCACGGAGGGTTCGGCGCGTTTTGCTTCACCGCTGAGTGTGGCCGATTTTATCAAACGCATCAGCCTGGTTGGGCTCACACCGGCCGGTGGTCGGGCACTCAGCGCGTCCGCGGCCCGGCTGGCCGAGGCCGAGGGACTTACGGCGCATGCCGCGGCGGCGCGCCAGCGTCTGGAGCAAACAGCACATGACTGAGCCAACGTTTGACCTGGCCACACCCGCTGACCGTACGCAGGTGCTGGCCCTGCACGAAGCGTTCTTCATCGAGGATGAGCAGGTTGGTTTCTCCCTGGAAGATCGAATGGCCGGTCTCGATCTCTTGTTGACCGAGCCAGGTCGCTGGGGAGAAATCTACCTGATGCGTGCCGACGATGGCGTAGCCGGCTACATGGTGACCACGTGGGGGTTTACGGTGGAATTGGGCGGGCCGTTCGTCTTGATCGACGAGCTCTACATCAGCCCGGCGTATCGGGGCCGCGGCTGGGGGCGCACTGCCCTGGCTTTTGTGGCAGAGACCGCGCGTCAGCGCGGTTTGCGGGCCGTGCAGCTGGAAGTGGAACATCACAATACCCACGCGGAAACACTTTACCAGCGGGCCGGGTTTCGGTCGCACGCCACACGTACGACCTACGAGCTGCGGCTGTGAGGAAGCTCGTCGTCATCGTCGGGCCAGAGGGGAGCGGTGCGCAGGTCGCGACGGGCGACCAGCTCGTCGGTGCTCAGGGCGGCGCGGCCCGTCCGCACGTCGACGGTGCCGCGCAGTGGATTCACCAACCCGGCGCCGCTCTGCACCAGAATGTGGCGAATGGCCGGCACCTGCTGGCAGCGGCAACGTG
>JAYRNS010000300.1:0-14101 GCA_041912075.1 Anaerolineae bacterium | reverse complement strand
TCACCCTTGATTGGTTATTACTATGCCAAGGGGTTGTTGCAGGACATCGATGGGACGCGACCGATCGCCGAGATCAACGCCGAGCTGGTCCAGGCGGTCAGGAGTCTTACGGCTTGAGGCAGTTGTTGCGCGCGACGCAGACGGAAAGGCAGATGGGGTCACGCATCACGCTGAAAGGCGCATACGAACTGGGTCTGATGCGGACGGCTGGTCAGATCGTGGCCGAGGTGCACGCAGCGATGCGCGCCGCCATTCGTCCTGGGGTTACGACTGCTGACCTGGACCGGCTGGCCACGACGATCATCCAGAACCGTGAGGCCACGCCGTCGTTTTTGGGATACCGTGGGTTTCCGGCATCGATTTGTGCGTCGATCAACGATGAGCTGGTGCATGGCATTCCGCGGGCGCAGCGTGTGCTGCACGAAGGGGACATCATCAGCGTCGATGTCGGGGCGATCTACAAAGGTTACCACGGTGATTCGGCGTGGACCTACCCGGTCGGCTCGATCAGCGAAGAGGCTCAGCGTCTGCTGGCGGTGACCGAACAGTCACTGCAAGCTGGCATCGAACAGGTGCGGCCGGGGCATACGTTTGGTGATGTCTCGCGTGCGATCCAGCAAACGGTGGAAGCTGCCGGGTTCAGCGTGGTGCGTGAGTACACGGGTCACGGCATCGGCCGCCAGATGCACGAAGAGCCACAGATCCTGCACTACATTCATCCGCAGGACAAAGTGCGACATCTGGTGCTCAAACCGGGCATGACGTTTGCCATCGAACCGATGGTCAATGCCGGAACCTGGAAGACGCGCGTGCTCGATGACCAATGGACAGTCGTAACGTTCGATGGGCAGCTGTCGGCCCATTTCGAGCACACGTTGGCGGTGACGGAACACGGCGTCGAGATTTTGACGAAGCAGGCGTGACGGGTTAAAATGTGCCGTTTGTCATGATTGCCGTTGCCGGCGATCGTGACACCGGCGGCACGCAGGATAGAACGAGGTGGAATGATGAAGGTAAGACCTTCGGTCAAGCGCATGTGCGCAAAGTGCAAGATTATCAAGCGTCACGGCGTTGTGCGGGTGATTTGTGAAGACCCGAAGCACAAGCAGCGCCAGGGTTAACGCAGGGGTATAGAGGAGGCAAGCATGGCACGTATTGCTGGCGTTGACCTGCCGCGCGAAAAACGAGTCGAAATCGGGTTGACGTACATCTTCGGGATTGGTCTGTCGACCAGCCAGGAGATCCTGGGGATCACTCAGATCAGCCCGGACACGCGGGTGAGGGATCTTTCCGAAGCGGAAGTGGCTCGTTTGCGCGAGGTCATTGACCGCAACTATCGCGTCGAGGGTGACTTGCGGCGTGAGATCGGTATGAACATCAAGCGATTGCAGGAGATCGGTTCATACCGGGGTCTGCGTCACCGCCGCGGTCTACCTGTGCATGGTCAGCGTACACGTACCAATGCACGCACCAAGCGTGGGGCGCGCAAGACCGTGGCCGGCAAGCGCCGTTCGAAGGCAAAGAAGTAGTGACTGGCACCGGGGGCGTTGCTGGCCCACGGTGGCCGCACTGGCTGAACGGATGGTATTGGACAAGGAGTTAGCATGCCGAGAACTGGACGACGAGAGACGCGGCGGGGTGGCCCGCGTCGCGAAAAGAAGATGGTGCCGGTGGGGGCTGTTCACATTCAGTCCACCTTCAACAACACCATCATCACGATCACCGACCCGCAGGGCAACACCCTGACCTGGAGCAGCTCCGGGCTGGCCGGTTTCAAGGGGTCGCGCAAGAGCACACCCTTTGCCGCGCAGTTGGCGGCGACGCAGGCCGGCAAGGCGGCGATGGATATGGGGATGCGCGAAGTTGATGTGTACGTCAAGGGACCGGGTCCGGGTCGTGAGGCTGCCGTGCGCTCGATTCAGGCGGTTGGCCTGCGTGTGCGGTTGATCAAGGACGTGACACCGCTGCCGCATAATGGGGTGCGCCCGCCGAAGAAGCGGCGCGTTTGATCACGAATGGCCGCTTTGGAGTGCGGCAGCCGTGCTGCCGCTTTGGTCTAGTGCCGCGAATGCGCAACAGCGCTGAAGATGGGAACCATAACAAAAGAATCAGGGTGCCTGGGTGACGAGGAGGACCGGCTTCCGTACGCCCGTAAACTTGTCCCAGGCCAGCGCGTGCACCAATGGGGCACGCGTCAATTTGTGAGGGAACAATGGCAAGACATACGGATGCAGTGTGTAAGTTGTGCCGGACGGAGGGGCAGAAGCTCTTCCTGAAGGGTGAGCGGTGTATGACACCGAAGTGCGCCGTGGAACGGCGCGCGTACCCGCCCGGTATGCATGGCCGCAAGAGCGGTTTCAAACGCAAGGTGTCGGACTACAGCCGGCAGCTGCGTGAAAAACAGAAAGCACGGCGGATCTACGGTATCATGGAACGTCAGTTCCGTCGCTATTTTGCGGTGGCCAGCCGCGCCAAGGGTCTGACCGGGGCCACGCTGCTGGTGCTGTTGGAGCTGCGACTGGACAACGTCGTGTACCGCCTCGGGTTTGCCGATTCACGCGCGCAGGCGCGCCAGCTGGTGCGCCACGGTCACTTTACCGTGAACGGTCGCAAGGTCAACATCCCGTCGTACCAGGTGAAGGCGGGTGACGTCATTGCCGTGCGCGATGGCAGCCGCGACAGTATCTATTTCAAGGATTTGTATGACCGGCTGGGTGATCGGATCGTCCCACAGTGGATGAGCCTGGACATGGCCGGCTTTGCTGGGCGCGTGCTGGAACAGCCCTCGCGCCAGGACATCGATGCACCGCTCAACGAGCAGTTGATCGTTGAGTTCTACAGCCGGTAATTGGGTGGTGGTTGAGCGTCCAAAGGAGGGTCATAAAGTTGTCTAACGGAGTGTTACCCAAAATTGAGTGCGAGGCCAGTTCGCAGAACTACGGGCGTTTTGTCATCAGCCCGCTCGAAAGCGGCTATGGGATCACGCTTGGTAACGCGCTGCGGCGTGTGCTGCTTTCTTCACTGCCCGGCGCGGCCGTCACGTCGATTCGTTTGAGCGGGGTACACCACGAGTTTCAGGAAATACCGCATGTGCGCGAAGACATGACGGCGCTGATCCTGAACGTCAAACAAATCCGGTTGAAGGTCGATACCGACGAACCCGTGCGGCTGCACGCCGAAATCACCGGCGAAGGTGAAGTCACGGCGGGTGACTTGATTACGCCGTTGGGGGCGGAGGTCGTCAACCCGGAGTTGTACCTGCTGACCACCGACGCGGCCGAAGCCGAGCTCGATCTGGAGATGACGGTACAACGTGGTCGCGGTTACTCGCCGGCCGAAGAACGTGGCAAACTGCCGCTGGGCGAAATCCCGGTGGATGCGATCTTTACGCCCGTACGTAAAGCCAATTACACGGTCGAACGTACGCGGGTGGGCCATCAGACAGACTACGACAAACTGACGATCGAAATCTGGACCGACAACACCATCTCGCCGAAGTTGGCCCTGAGTGAAAGTGCACGCCTGTTGGTGCAGCACTTCTCGCTGGTCATTGGTGTGGATGCCGTCGTGGCCCAAATGCCGTTGAAGGACGAAGAAGGGATTCCTGATCGCATCTACGAGACGCCGATCGAGGACCTCGAACTGACGGTGCGTGCCTACAACTGCCTCAAGCGGGCTGGTATCACCAAGGTGGGCGAGATTCTGGAACGTCTGGAGCAAGGCGAAGAAGAAATCCTGGCGATTCGTAACTTCGGCCGCAAGTCACTCGACGAACTGGTCGATCGCCTGGAACAAAAAGGTTACCTCGAGGCCATTCGCTACACTCGTCAGCCAGTGAGTGAGCGGCCCGAGGATGATGAAGACGAAGATCTCGGCCTGGAAGAACCGGCGCTGGCGGAGAACTGATCCACGTTATCGATCGCAGATGATGTGGACTATCGGAGGACGACATGAGACATCAAGTTTCTGGGTATAAATTAGGACGCAACGCCGCGCAGCGCAAGGCTCTCTATCGCAACCTGGTAACCCAGTTGTTCAAATATGGACGGATCGAGACAACCGAGGCCAAGGCTCGCGCCGTGCGCCCCGATGCAGAGCATTTGATTACCGTGGCAAAACGCGGGCTGCGCACCGGCGGCGATAAGGTATCCGCCCGTCGCTATGCGGTGGCCAATCTCAACGACAATGACGTGGCCAAAAAGCTGTTCGACGAAATTGCGCCGCGCTACGAAAGCCGCCCCGGTGGTTACACCCGTATCTACAAGCTGGGTGCCCGTCAGGGGGATGGTGCCCCGATGGCGATATTAGAGCTGGTCAAGGATTGACGAATCTGGCACACACGAACACCGCTCCGCCGGTGCTCGTGGACCAGGACCAGTCAGGAGTGCGGGCGATGGCACAGGCGGCCGGAGAGCCAAACGCTTTCCGGGCTCTGGTCGAGTACGACGGCACGAACTATGCCGGCTGGCAGGTTCAAGTCGATCGACCCACTGTGCAAGGCACCTTAGAAAATGCGATCGCACAGGTGACGCAGCAGGCGGTGCGGGTCACCGGCGCCGGCCGGACCGATGCCGGGGTGCATGCCACCGGACAGGTCATCCGGTTCGACGTGGTGTGGCGGCACACGCTGGCCGACTTGCAGCGGGCCATCAACGCCCGGCTGCCAGCGGACGTGGCAGTGCGCGAACTGCACGTGGCAGCACCCGGTTTTCATCCGCGTTTCAGCGCCGGCAGCCGTGTGTACCGTTATGCGGTTTGGTCGGCAGCGACACGTTCACCGCTGCGGGCGCGCTGGGCACACTACGTGCGACAGCCGCTCGACGTCACGCAGATGAACGCCGCGGCCCACCACCTGGTCGGCTGGCACGACTTCGCCACGTTTGGCGTAGACCCTGAGATGGGTCCCGGTGCGGGCAATACGCAGCGTCGGGTGCTGCGGGCAGCCTGGCGGATGGAGCCGGATCGTGCGGGTGTGGGTTCGCTGTATCTTTTCGAGATCGAGGCCAACGCCTTTTTACGCACGATGGTGCGCACGCTCGTGGCCGCGCTGCTTGAAGTTGGCTCCGGCCGTCGTACGGTCGAGCAGTTTGTGATGCTGTTGTCGGCCGCACAACGCGGACTGGCACCGGCACCGGCACCGGCCTGTGGCCTTTGCCTGGTTGAAGTGACTTACGAGTGCCCGAGCTGGGCGCCCGATTCACAGCATGACGCTGTAGACATCGGTTAAGAACCAACAGCGTGCCCTGCTCGGGCACAGGAGAAGTTAGACATGAAGACATTTTCGCCGAAAAAAGAAGACATCCAACGCGAGTGGTTTGTCGTGGATGCCGCCGGGCAGAACCTGGGGCGTCTGGCGACCCAGATTGCCACCATTCTTTCAGGTAAGAATAAGCCGATCTACAGCCCGCATGTAGACTGCGGCGATTACGTGATTGTGGTGAATGCCGGCAAGATCGAGGTGACGGGGCGCAAGCTTGATCAGAAATTCTACGCTCGCCACTCGATGTATCCGGGCGGTTTCAAATCGATCATGCTGCGTGAGCAGCTGCAGCGCTATCCTGACCGGGTCATCCTGGCGGCCGTGCGTGGCATGCTGCCCAAGACAAAACTGGGCAACCAGATGATCAAGAAGATGAAGGTCTACGCCGAGCCAACGCATCCGCATCAGGCCCAGCAGCCAAAGCCGCTGGATCTGTAGGACAGGTCACCGCGAAGGATCGATAGGAGAACGGAGAACAAGGCATGGCAGTTCGTTACTACGAAGGCATTGGACGACGCAAGACATCGACCGCGCGTGTGCGGCTTTATCCGGGTACGGGCACGGTTGTGGTCAACGATCGTAAGCTCGAAGAGCACTTTCCGCGCGAGACCGACCGCATCAAGATGCTGACCCCGCTGCGGGTGACGTCCATGGAAGGACGCTACAACGTCTCGATCCACGTGCGCGGTGGTGGGTCCACCGGTCAGGCCGGTGCGGTGCTGCTGGGTATGGCACGGGCGCTGGTCGAGGCCGACGAAGCACTCAAACCGGTGCTGCGTAAGGGTGGGTATCTGACCCGCGACGCCCGCGCGGTCGAGCGCAAAAAGCCTGGTCTGACCAAGGCGCGGCGCGCGAAACAGTACACGAAACGTTAGCATGCCTGGACCTCAAGGTCCAGGCTCAAAGCTCAAGTGGGCTCAAGCCGACTAAGGTGTGCATGGATCGAGTCCGCTTGAGCGGACTTAAGCTGTAAGCCTGGCGCTCAAGCGCCAGGCGCATGTGATGCCGGGTTTCCTGAGAAACCCGGCTCCTTTTTGCCTGTGCCCCACGGGGGTTGCTCATGCCCGTCATCCACGTCAACGGCGCCAGCCTGTTCTATCACGAGTACGGCGTTGGCGAACCGGTCTTCCTGCTGCACAATTTCCTGGCGACAGGCGAAACGTGCTGGCGCAAGCAGATCCCGGCCTGGCGGTCACATTATCGCCTGATCGTGCCCGATCTGCGAGGCCATGGACGCAGTGAGAATCCGGGCTACATGCCGCTGACGCACACCCAGTTTGCCGCCGACATCATCGGCCTGGCGAATGCCTTAGGTCTGGAATCGGCCCACTTCTGGGGTGTCAGCTCGGGTGCCATGCTGCTGCTGACCCTGGCCCTGCGAGCTGCGCCGCTGGTGCGTTCGCTGGTTTTGACGGCGGCCACCTATCGGTTTGGACCGGTCAACCAGGCACGGGCGTTGAGCCTGACACCTGCCACGATTCCAGCCAGTTGGGCAGCGCACTGGCAGGCGATCCATACCCCGGTGTACGGTCCTGATTACTGGCAGACGCTGCTGGCGGCTTTTCACGCACTCAACCTGGACGGGGGCGAAGTCAACTTCCCACCCCCAGCACAGTTGGCCGCAATCACGCAGCCGACGCTGTTGATCCATGGGGATCGTGACGAATACTTTCCGGTGGAAACTGCGGTCGAGCTCTACCGGCTGCTGCCGCACGCGGCCTTGTGCATCATCCCCCAGGCCGGGCATTTGCCAAACAGCGAGCATGCCGCAACGTGGAACGCGGCGGTGCGGGCGTTCTACGAAACCCACTGACACAACCTATCGCGCCTTCGCGTCTTTGCGTGAATTTTCAAATCCACACGAAGCCGCGCAAGAATCAGCCAAAATGCGCCGGGCTGAGTTGCAGATAAACGTCGCACCGACCCAGGAGCTGATGTTGATAATTAGACGTTTTTCAGGTGGCGCGGTTGACAATCACTTCACCGCTGCTGCGCTGCTGTTCACTGGCAAGATAGGGTGCGAAGTTCACCGCAAACCAGGTTGGGCCAAAGACTTTGGCACCATGCTCTGCGCTGGCGGCATCCAACCAGATCAAAACAACGATCGCGCGGTCGACGGCCGTCTTGACAAAGTAGAGTTCCTGGAAGCCAGGTAGGCTTTGCAGGAGCGGCAGCCCTTCGCTGGCCACTGCCGCACGGAACGTATCGACGGGCTGCGTGAAATGCAGATGGTTGACTACGGCGTACATGAGGTGTCCACGTCCTCCTCTGGTTCGAGTTAGGTTTTTAAGTCGCAAAAGACCGGTGTACGACGGACGGTGCGACGCCCATCGAGCTGTCCCCCATTACGGTGGTCCGGGTGCCAACACGATGTCGAAGACAGACGCGGGGTGACCGCCGGTGGAGTATGGGTCACGAAATTGGTTGGTGCTGCGTCAGATACCCTGGCTGCTGGTGTCTGGGGCCGCGTGGTGCACGCTGGCGCCAGTGTGCCGAGCATGATGATGGCAAATATGACCCGTAATCGCATGTTCGTGAATGGCTTCGCTGGTTTCACTTTTGGCGACGTTCAGACGTGCTGGTCGACGAGGATGGGGTTGCCGTCGGGGTCGACGGCGATGAAGTGGGCGGGACCTGTCGTACTCTCGTCCGCTTCGGTTATCAACTGCACACCCTGTGTTTTGAGCTGGCGCTGCAAGTCGCGCACGTCGGTAAAGGTGGCCAGTGATTGGGCGCTGCTGTCCCAGCCTGGGTTGAAGGTCAGAATGTTCCGCTCGAACATGCCCTGAAAGAGGCCAATGATGTGATCGCCGTTCTTCAGGATCAGCCAGTTCTGCGAGGCATCCCCGCCGAATACTTGAAAGCCAAACTTCTCGTAGAAACTTCGTGAAGCCTCAATGTCTTTGACCGCCAGGCTGATCGAAAACGCGCCGAGTTCCATGTCTTTCTCCTTTCTCATGTCAACAGTCCGCGGGTCATTCGCTCCGACAGAGGACGAACCAGTTGTTGAGCGGTTTGCCCTGACGTGTCGTCCGTCCGATTGTCACCTGCCGGGTCACACCGCGCACGTAGTCCTGCATCTGATCGTACAAGAAGCGGCTGAGACCATCGGTCTGCCACGCATCTTCGACGGCGGGCTTGAAAGTGACAACGAGCACGCGTTTGGCGCCCAGCCGTTTGGCGAGCCGGTAGGTGGCGAAGGTCTTGCCAAAGCGCATCTTGGCGTTCCACAGGAAGCGCGGCACGGCTTGCATATCCTCTTGCCAGATCGAATGGAAATAGGCGTGCGTCTTGTGGACGGCCTCGGCCTGTTCGCGGCGCAGGGCAAACGTTTCATGATGCGTGCCGCTGCCGCAGGCCGGCTCCAAGAAGTGCGCGTCGATGCGTTCCGTCTCGCTTTTGACCAGGTCGAGCATCGCCTCGACCAGCCACGGTGGGGTAAAGACCTCCCAATGATCGGCGACGCGCGGTTTGGATTTGATGGTGTTCATGGGTCGATCCATGGCGGGCGATGCTCTCTTGTGGTCATTCGTTCGCGGGCGATTGTAGCATTGCGGGTCAAAAAGGTCAACCGCTGTTCCACCACGGCGTCTACTTCGCGATGGGCTCAGCACGGCACGCCCGGCGGCTGCAACCGGCGCCTGGCGGACCAGACTCCCCACCTGTTCGCCGAAGGCCTGCTAGTTGGGGGGGATGGGTCACGAATGGAAACCTGTTCATAGGTCAGCATGTGGCGCGTAGATACCCTGCCGCGCATGTGATCCGTAGGTCACTGGCTGGCATAGGTACGGTAGAACCAGCGCTTGGTCAATTCGGCCGATACGAGGTACATCACCACAATAGCGCCAATGATCAGCAGAAACAGTGGGGGCAGTGGCTTGAAGCCCAACAGGCCGGCAATGGGCAGATAGGGGAGCACCAAGGTGGTCAGCACGACCCCTGCAGTGAGAAGTGCCATCAGCCTGCTAGGGCGGCTGCGCAAGGCGGGCAGCCGGGTGCGCAGCACGAACACCACCAGCGCAGCCGAGATGACCGATTCCACGAACCAACCGGTGTGGAACGACGCCTGATCGGCGTGCAACAGCCCTAGCAGCACCCCGAAGGTCACGTAGTCGAACACCGAGCTCAAGACGCCAAACACCAGCATAAAGCGACGGATAAAACCCACGTCCCAGCGGTGCGGCCGCTGCACCATTCCCGGATCCACGTTGTCGGTGGCGATGGCCATCTCTGGCAGATCGGTCAGGAAGTTGATGAGCAGGATCTGTTTGGGGAGCATCGGCAGAAAGGGCAGGAAGAGCGACGCGCCCGCCATGCTGAACATGTTGCCGAAGTTCGCACCGGTAGCCATAAAGATATATTTCAGAGTGTTGCCAAAGGTCTTGCGGCCCTCGACAATGCCCTGGTGCAGCACGGAAAGGTCCTGTCTGAGCAGCACAAAATCGGCCGCTTCCTTGGCAACGTCCACCGCGCTGTCAACGGAGATGCCGATGTCGGCCGCGTGCAGCGAGGGCGCGTCGTTGATGCCATCGCCCAAATAGCCCACCACATGGCCGCGTTTCTTCAGCGCCAGGATGATGCGCTCCTTCTCGTTGGGGTCTACCTCGGCGAAGAGGTTGGTGCGCTCGACGGCCTGCCAGAGAGCTTCGTCGCGCAGGTCGTCCAGCTCGCGGCCGGTCAACACGCCAGTCAGCTCGAGCCCAACCTCCCGCGCCAGGTGCTGCGCCACCAGTTTGTTATCACCAGTGATGATCTTGAGCTGCACCCCCAGCTCGGCCAGGTCCGAGATAGTGTTTTTGACGCCGGGTTTGGGTGGGTCGAAGAAGAGCAAGAAACCGGCAAAGGTCATGGCTTCTTCGTCGTCGCGCTGATAGACCGCCTTGGCCAGCACCGGCTTCGCGGCAACGCCGAGCACACGGAACCCTTGCTGGCTCCAGGCTTCGTAGCGCTGCTGGATTTGCATCCGCCAATCGTCGTCGAACGGCGCAGCTGCCGTGGCAGTCTGCACCAGCGTGCAGACCGCGAGGATCTCGGCCAGTGCGCCTTTGGTCACCAAGAGCGGCTGGCCTGGCGTCTCGCTGCCGGGGACGGGGGCGTTCACCACCACGCTCAGCCGTTTGCGGACAAAGTCATAGGGGACTTCGTCGATCTTGGTCACACCGGCCAGGTCTGGCGCAGCCTGCGCCAGAATGGCTTCGTCCAGCGGGTTGGCCAGCCCGGTCTGAAAGTGTGCGTTGAGGTACGCCAGGCGCAGCACCTGGTCCGACGGCTGGCCGTTTGCGTCCAGCGCGGCGTCGAGCTTGACCACGCCCGCGGTCAGGGTGCCGGTCTTGTCGGTGCACAACACATCCATACTGCCGAAATTCTCGATGGCAGCCAGGCGGCGCACGATAACACCGCTGCGCGCCATGGCTTGCGAGCCCTTGGCCAGGTTGGTGTTGATGATCGCCGGCAGTAACTGCGGGGTCAGCCCGACTGCCAGGGCCACTGAAAAAAGCAACGAGTCGAGCACGGGTTTTTGCAGGGCGACGTTGAACGCAAAGATTGTCAGCACCAGGATCAACATCACTTCGCTCAACAGGTAGCCCAGGCGACGGATACCCCGCTCGAACTCCGTTTCCGGGGGACGCAGCGCCAGGCGGTCGCTGATCTGGCCGAAGGCGGTGGCGCGGCCTGTCTCCACCACCAGGACGCGACCGCTGCCACTGCGCACGTTGGTGCCCATGAAGACGCAGTTGGTGCGCTCGGCCAGGCTGGCCTGCGCCGCGACGCTGGCGGTAGTCTTCTCGACAGGAAACGTCTCTCCGGTGAGCACGGCCTGATTGACGAACAGATCCCTGGCTTCCAACACAACCCCGTCGGCGGGAACCAGGCTGCCGGCAGAGAGGAGGACGACGTCGCCGGGTACGACTTGCTCAGCAGGGATGATCACGGACTGGCCGTTGCGCAGCACTGTGGCCTTCAGCGCCACCTGGGAACTGAGCTTTGCGGCGGCGTCGCTGGCGCTGTGCTCCTGCCAGAAGCTCAGCAAAGCGCTGCCCAGCACGATCAACAGGACGATGACTGCATCGGCCCAATCGCGCACGACGAGCGAAACCAGGGTGGCAACCAGCAGGATCAGGACGATGGGGCTCTTGAACTGGTTGAGAAACAAGCCCAGCGCCGTGTGCTTCTTCTGCGCCTGGAGCAGGTTGGCCCCAAAGCGCGCCAGGCGCTGCGCGGCCGCGTCCGCGCTCAAACCGGCGGGCGTGCTTTGCAGCGCAGCCAGCAACGTGTCGGTGTCCTGGCTCCAATAGGCGTGGTGGTTGGGAGTGGCTGGTAGATTGTTCATCGGTAAGAGTCCTCTTAATCCTCGCTCCTTTTCGACAGCTTTGCAGCCAAACGCGGCGCACCAGATGCCCATGCACCAGTGCGAAATCTATGTCAGTGGAGATTGAATCTCTGAAAGACCCAGACTTTGAGAACATCCAGCGCTAACAAGCTAGCAACGACTACCAGCAGGGTGGAAAGCGTCAGCCACAGCGGGATTGCCTGCATAAAAATGCCAAAAGAAGCCAGCAGGATGACCACCAGGATGTCCAGCACTGAAGCCCGCAGCATCCACTGGCTAGGGCGCGACGCCCAGAAGTGGTGTCGCTCGCGCACCAGATACACGGTGCCTTGAGCAGTGAAAACCAAGGTGATGAACGACAGCGTTTGCAGCTCCTTGGTGGACAGATGAAAGAGGTTGCGGCCGGCCAGGAAAATAGCAAAGGTCAACGCCAGCAAGGGCAGAGCCAGGCTCAGCGCTGGGACGAGCATAGCGCGCACATCCCAGCGATCGGGTTTGCGTGAAGGGCGCACCTGATCGGTGGCGATGGACATGGTGACGAAATCGTTGGCAAACATGAGCAACACCACCAGCAAGGGAGTTATCACAAACGAGCCGGTCAGAAACAGGCCCAGGCTCAGAAAGCCCACCACCTGAATCGTCTTGATGATCTTGCTCAGGGTGTAGGTCAGCATTCGTTGATAGATCTGGCGGCTGACCTGAATGGCGGAAAGGATGTTGCCCAGGCCGGGCTGGGTTAGCACCAAACTGGCAGCCGCTTTGGCCACGTCAGTAGCGTTTTGCACGGCGATGCTCACCTGCGCCTGCTTCAGCGCCGGGGCGTCGTTCACACCGTCGCCCGTCATGCCGATGATATGCTTGTTCTTCTGCAGCGATTGCACGAGCGCGAACTTGTGCTCGGGCAGCACCTCGGCGAACACATCGCAACTGGGATCCACCTCTGCGCCCGTCTGAAGCGACTGGGCGGTGCAGACGTGATCGCCAATGCCCAGTTGGCGCGCCACGGCGCGGGCAGTGGAGAGGCCGTCGCCGGTGACCATGATGACCCGAATGCCCCAATCGCGCAGTTGTGTGATCAGCGAAGCTGAATCCACGCGGGGCGGATCTTGCAGCGACACCAGCCCGCTTAGTTTCAGACCTGATCCGTCGCCGTGCGCCACGGCCAGCACACGATAGCCTTGGACGGCGAGCTGTTCCACATCCGCTTCCAGCGAGGCGGGCGGGTTGGCGCAGAGCGCAGTGATGACGTGCGGCGCGCCTTTGGCCACGTGGACGAGCGATCCGTTCTGTTGGAACTCGGCCTCGGAGCGTTTGGTGGCCGGGTCGAAGGGCTGAACGCGCACGCGTTGATCCCAATCGGGCGACACGTTGTGCTCCTGCGCCCTCTGCAAAATCGCCAGGTCCAGCGGATCCTGGGTCGCCGGATCACTGGCCATGGCTGCCAGGCGCAGCAACTCGTTTTCATCGGCGGCCGCGTACGGATGCAAGGCGGCCACGCTCAGACGGTTTTCGGTCATGGTGCCGGTCTTGTCGCTGCACAGCACGTCCATGCCGGCTGCTTCTTCGATGGCCGTGAGGTTGGTTACCAACACGCCTTCCGTGGAAAGCTCCTTCGCGCCGAGGGCGGTGGCGATAGCAAAGGTGGCTGGGAGCGCCGCCGGCACCGAGGCCACCAGCAAGATGAGCGCAAACGGCAGCACCTGCAACAGCGGCATCTGGGTCACCACCGCATAGATCACTACCGCCAGCGCCACGATGCCAACCAGGATGATCAGCGCTTTCGTCACCGAGAAGATGACGGTCTCCAGATTGCTAGGGCTTTTGGCCGAGCGCACCAACTCGGCGGTGCGCCCGAAACGGGTACGCGCGCCGGTTGCGGTGACCACAGCGGTCGCCTCGCCGTGCTGGGCGGTTGTGCCGCTGTAGCCTGCCCCGCCGGCGGCGACATCCACCGAAAGGGACTCCCCTGTCAGGGCAGACTGGTCAAGCAACAGATCGCCATCGAGAAGTTGCACATCGGCTGGAAGCAGGTCGCCCATGCGAATGTGAATGACGTCTCCGGGGACGAGTTGCTCCGCAGGCAGGGCGCGCCACTCGCCATCGCGACGGACGCGGGCGGTCAACTGCAGGCGCTGACGCAACATAGTCAGCGCATCGGACGAGCGCTTTTCCTGGACCGTGCTGATCACGGCGTTGAACACGATAAGTCCACCGATGACGGCGGCTTCCGGATAATTGCGCAAGAGAATTTCGAATAGCAGCGTCACTTCCAGTATCCAGGGGATGGGTCCCCACAGGCGTTGGAGAAACTCCACCCAAGGGTGAGGTTTGGCCTCGGCAATGGCGTTCGGGCCAACCTGGGCCAGCAAGCGGGCGGCCTCGTCGCTGGTCAAGCCAGGCCAAGAGGCGGGAGGAGTCATTGTGACGCTATCGTCTGCCATAAAGCAGCGTGATCTTTCTCAAATCTGGTTGTCCCTGGCGCCCTGCGGCCAGTTGGAACGGCCAGGCCC
>JAYRNS010000299.1:0-7546 GCA_041912075.1 Anaerolineae bacterium | reverse complement strand
CAATCGCTGCCGATTCCGCTCGATGCCACGCCGCCCACCACGGCGTATCAGTACGATCCCAACACGATCGTGGGTGACAATGGCTGGTATCGGTCACCCATCACGATCACGCTCATCCCCACCGACCTGGTGTCCGGCGTCAACCAAACCCAGTATCGCATCAATAACGGCAGCTGGCAAACCGGTATCCAGTTCGTGTTGAGCGACCAGGGCGAGCACACGGTTGAATTCTTTTCGACCGACGTGGCCGGCAATATCGAAACGCCGTTCCCCGTCGTGTTCAAGATCGATTCCGTGGCGCCGGTGGCCCCACCCCCGCCCACGACCACACCGGGAACCTGGTCGCCGCAGAACAACTTCGGTTTTGTCTGGAGCAAACCCAACGATCGCTCAGGCATTGCCGGTGCCTACTACAAAATCGGGAGCGCACCGGCTGCCAACCTGGATGGCACGTTTACGGACCTCCAGGTTGTGACGGGCATCCAGGTGCCAAACCAGGGCAGCTTCGATCTCTACGTCTGGCTGCGTGATGGCGCCGGTAACGTCGACTACACCCACACGACGCGTGTCGTCAACGCCTTTCGTTACGACGCCACGCCACCCGCCTCGACCGTGACCGTCGCCGGCGTGGCGGGTGACAATGGCTGGTTCCGCAGCCCGGTCACGGCCAGCCTGAGCGTCAGTGATGTTCTGTCTGGCCCAAACTTGACAGCCTACCGGCTCAACAGCGGTCCCTGGCAAACCGGCCACACGCTGCTGATCAGCGAGGATGACAAACACACCCTCAATTATTACTCCACCGACGTGGCCGGCAATGTCGAAACCACCCACACGGCGACGATTCGGGTCGACACCGCAGCACCTTCCCAGCCACAGCAGGTCGGTCTGAGCCCCAGCAGCTGGACACCGGTCAACAACTTTGTCGTGGCCTGGGAAAGCCCGTTGGACTTGTCGGGTGTGGCGGGTATCTATTACAAGTTCGACCAGCCACCGGGCGCACCGTATGATGGCATCTTTTTGCCGGGTTACAATTTCACGAGCGGCGTGCAGGCACCGGGGGAGGGCGAGCACACGGTCTTTATCTGGTTGAAAGATCAAGCCGGTAATGCAGATCACACGCAGCGCGTGGTGCTGCCCAATGCCGCACATTTCGATGCCACCTCGCCCGCCACGCAGATCAGCGTCAATGGCACGCAGGGTCAGAACGACTGGTACATCGGCCCGGTCGGTATCAACCTGTTGTCCAGCGACGGTGGGTCTGGTGTGGCCCGCACCCAGTACCGCATCAACGGCAGCGCGTGGATGACCGGCACCCAATTTACGATCGGTTTCGATGGGCAGCACCTGGTGGAGTTTCGTGCGACCGACGTCGCCGGCAATGTGGAGCCGCTGCGCAGCGCCACCATCAAGGTCGACCTCACGCCACCGGTGACGCGCATCACCGAATTGGCGCCCACGCAGCTTCTGCGGACCTTCACCATCCGCTGGCAGGGGCAGGATCGGCCCGGTTCCGGTGTGGCCACGTATGACGTGCAGGTGCGTGCTGGACGTAACGGGGCATGGACTAACCTGCTGAGCGGATCAACCGCCACTTCGGCTACGTTCACGGGTGAGCGTGGCCAGACCTATTACGTGCGCGTGCGTGCGCGTGACCAGGCTGGCAACGTACGCCCATTCACCGCGGGTAACGGCGATGCGGCCACCTACATCAATGGAGTCGCCAACAGTGGTTTCGAATCGGCCAATTTCAACAGCTGGACCACCAGCGGTGAGCTGCCAACCAGTATCGTGCCACCGCCGGCGCCCGCACCGCCCGGCGCCGGTTCGTACAGCGCCTCATTGGGTAGCTCGGCCTACGGACAAAGCCCCCCGACCAACCCGACCGTACCCGTCGGTTCGGCCATCCTGACACAAAGGGTGACGTTGCCCGCCGCCGGCGACTGGCCGGTGATACGCCTGAACTTGCGTTACCGTATGTATACCTACGACGTGATGTGGAGCGATTACTTCCAGGAGTATATCGATACGTTCGACGTTTATGTGCTGAGCAGCAGCGGCACTGAGTTGGCCCATCTGCTGCGGGATGGCAACCGTGATCGCAGCCTGATCGGCCCAGGGCTGCCGGTCGTCGATCTGGGCTGGAAAGAGGTCAGTTTCGATATCACCCAGTTTGCCGGGCAGACGGTACAGATTGCCATGGCCAACTCCAACCGGCGCGACCAGATTTACAACACATGGACGATCGTGGATAATGTGACCATCACAACCCCTGTGCGCCGTGTTGCATTCCTGCCCGCCGTGAGAGAGTAGGGCAAGGTCGAGAACAGAAAGTCGAACGATTGGCATGACGGGTAGCGAAGCCGAACTAGACCAGCTGTACAGCCAGGGCATGGAACATTACCAGCGTCGCGAATGGCGTCAGGCGTTGGATTATTTTACGCGCCTGAAGAAACTGCAGCCCACGCGGCAGGGACTCGACGAGCTCCTGGATGAAGTTCAGTGGTTCATTGAACTGGAAGCCATGGAGCAAATGCCCGCCGGCAGCCCAACACTGCACCCTGTGCCGCCCGCACCCACCTTGGCACCGGTCACCCCGTCGCGGCGGCGCTACTGGCTGATCGGTCTGGCGGCACTGCTCGTGATCCTGCTTGCCATCTTCTTCGTACCAGGCGGGCTGCGTGACCGGTTCTTCAATGGGCGGTCGCAGGAGATGGCCAACCTGTACAACCAGGGAACCGCCCTGCTGAGCGCTGGTGACTACGACGGGGCCATCGCTTCCTTCGAGGCACTCCTGAAGCTGGCCCCCGACAACGCCGAAGCACAGGCGGCGCGGGATCGCGCGCTGCAGCTGCGCCGGTTGGCCCAGCTGTATGCGCAGGCCAAAGCTGCCGTCGCCGGCGAGCGCTGGGAGGAGGCCGGCACCCTGCTCGACCAGCTGCTGGCAGCCGATCCCAATTATTCACCCGATGCACAAACCCTGGCCGCCACCGTCACGCGTCAGCGGACCCTGCTGGAATACTACAACGCCGGGCAGCGTTATTACGACCAGGGGCAGTGCAGCGACGCGTTGGAACAGTTCCAGCAAGTACGGGCGCTCGATCCAACCTATCGCACCGAGGGTGTACAAGAATATCTGTTCAACTGCTATTTGACCGAGGGCAGAACACGGATCAACCAGGCCGGTACGTCGGAAGACAACATCCGGCAAGCCATCGAGCGCTTCGGCAGCGCCCTGAGTTTGCGCCCGCGTATCGTCCAGGCTACCGAGGAGCGTGAGCTGGCCAGTTACTACCTGGATGGTGTCCGGTTCTATAATTCGGGCGATTGGAAGCAGGCCGAAGATCCGTTGCAGCGGGTGTATGACGTGCGCAGCGATTATGGCGGCGGCCAGGTGGCGCAGCTGTTATACCTGATCTACCTGCGACGCGCCGATCAGTCGATGGCGGCTGGTGATTACAGCGCGGCCCTGGCCACCTACCAGCGTGCACTCGCCCTGGAGGTCAACGACACCAAAACGGCCGAAGCGGGTGTTGCCGCAGCCCGGCAGGCCCTGGCCACCCCCACGCCGACCAGCACACCGACCAGCACCCCAACGGCCACGGCCACGCTGCGTCCGACGCGCACGCCCACCTCGCCCCCGCCCACGTCTACGCCCACGGACACACCCCTGCCCCCGCCCACGTCGACCCCTGAACCGCCACCACCCACGTCGACGCCGGTTCGCTGAAGAAATTTACCTGTCACGTGCCGCTTTTGTTCATTCGGAATTCACGTGTCTGTGTTACGCTCCACCGAGGGTGCATTCACCCCTGGTGCCGGTGCAGGGAACCTGGTTTTCAGCGCCGATTTTTGCGGAGCAAGAATCGTGCACGACACCGAAGGCCTTCCCTGCACCGGCACTGGCTCGAGCACAAACGGTGGGTTACTAAACATGTCTCGTCAGGAAAGAACGTTTCCACCCGCACTGACCCGCGGACTGGCGTTCGGAACGGTGTTGTTTTTCCTGCCACTCTTACTGCTGGTTCTGCCGCAGGTCGGTCAGGCGGCTGGGTGGCAGATGACCAATCTGCGAGGACGGGCCATCTCCCAATTTGCCGCCGCACCGGCTGAGGGCCTGGTTCTGTACTACGCGGCCACGTCGACCAACGGCTTGCAGCGCAGCAGCATCAGTACGACCGCCAACGCACCCGGCTTCGAGCTGTGGCACGAGGCCGATGCCGGCCTGCCCGCGCATTCATTCTGGGAGGTACCCACCGTACGTCACCTGGCCGTCAATCCGAACAACGGTCGTGAGCTGCTGGTTCTGCTGACGAACGACGGTCAGTCCAGTCTCCACTATTCCAACGACGGTGGCGCGACCTGGCGGCTCGTCCGGGGCAATCTGGATCAGGCGCGGGCCAGTGCCATTGCGCTCACCCCTGACCGGTCGCTGGTCGTCGCCGACGGTAACCGGCTGCTTTGGCGCGCCGTGGACGATGCCGGTTGGAGTGAGACGGTCGCCTGGCCCGCAGCCGCCGGCCTGGCCGGCAGCATCCTGGCTGCCGGCACAACGCACGGGACAACAACTGCCCGTGTGACGCCACCCATCCTGGTTGTCACGACGACCGGGAGCTTGTTGATGCTCGACAGCATCAACAGTACGAACTGGCGCACCCTACCGGTGGGGCCGGCCAACCGCGTGGACCTGATCGTTCCATCACCTGATGGAATGTATGCAGCGACCGACCGAGGCATCTACTCCAGCGCAGATGGGGGAACGAGCTGGTTCCACCGAGGCAATCTGCCCGGTGACGCCCGCGTCCAGGCGATGGCGGTCGATCCGTCGGCTGCCGGGGTGCTTTACGTGGCCGTGGCTGGCGGGGGTGTGTTGACCAGCCAGGACGGTGGGGCCACGTGGACGGTTCTTGGGCGCGGTCTGGAGACGCAGCACGTACACGCGCTGGTGGTAGACCCGCGCCGGCCACCACAGCTTTTGGTGGCCACCGATGACGGCGTCTGGCGGCATGCGCTGAACGTCGACGAGTAAGACATGACCCACGCAACGGCCAGAGACCTGCAGAATGCCTATCGTCTGGAGCGCATCGTGGGCACACCCGCCCGCTGGCTCGTGCTGCTGTTGGGTGTCCTGGTGATGACCACGTCGGACGTCTCACCCTTTGCGGGTGGGCTGTCGGCCGGCTGGTTGGTTTACGCCGTCGTCGCTCTGTTGTTGACTCTGGCGCTGTGGGTGTTCAGCATACAACCGGCACCGTGGTTGTTCGTCGCCGGGTACGTGGCCGATGTCGTCTTCGTCAGTTATCTCATTTCAGTCAGCGGCGGTGTCAGCAGCCCGATCTTCTTGTTGTATGGTTTGCTGGCGATGAAGGCCGTGGTACTGGCACCGGCGCTGGACATCCGGGCAGTCTGGCTGCCCTTTGTCCTTGGCCCACTGTACATTGCGGTGCTCTGGTACACCTACGGCAGCCCCGGTTTTCTGCGCGAACGTAACTTTTTGCTCAACTACCTGCTGCTGTGGGGCTGGATTTTGGGAGGCAGCCTGGCGGCCTGGTACGTCCTGCGCTGGCAGCGCACAGCCCAGGCGCTCAACGATACGCTGGCGCAGCAGGAGCATGACCTGGCGCAGAAGACGGCTATCCTGCAGCGGACTGCCTCTGACCTGGGACAGCGCGTGCTCGAGCTGCGCACCCTGCAAGAAGTGATGAAGTCGCTGGCCTCCACCCTGCAAATGGAACAAGTGCTGCAGTTGATCGTTGGGCGGCTGGCCAACCTGCTGGGGCTCAGTCACTGCGCCGTCGCCGTGCTGCAGCGCGATGAAGGGCGTTTGTTGGGCAGCCTGACGACCGATGGTGGGCGCACAGCCCCGCACCCGTTCGAGGTGCCTCTGAGCGACGAACCGGCCACGGCGGCTGCCCTGGCCGGCGAAAAGCCGGTGACCGTTCTGGATGCCGTCAGCAGCCCGCACACCGCCCAGAAACAGCTGTTTGGTGACTGGGGCATGCGCTCCTGTCTGATCATACCACTCATGGCGCGCCAGCGCCCGATCGGCGCGCTCTACCTGGGTGACAGCCAACCCGGCGTGACACTTGGTGAATCCGAGCGACAGCTCGCCACCTCGTTTGCCTATTTTGCCACCACCGCCATCGAAAACGCACAGCTCTACCAGGAGACCTGGGAAAAGGGCAGCGAACTGGAAGCGGTCGTCGTGGGGATCGGTGATGGCGTCATCGTCACCGACCCGCAGCTCAATCTCATGCTGATGAATCCGGCCGCCGCGAGCATGTGTGGCCTGCCCTTCAACCTGCCGGGTGGCATGCCGCTGTCACTGCTGATTCCCAGCGGCCCCCTGGTGAACCTGATCGAAGAAACCCTGGTCCACAGCCAGCAGCCGGCCGTGCGCGAGCTGGAGATGGCAGCGGTCGACGGGCGTCCGCGCACGTACCAGGCCGCAGCTTCGCCGATGATCACGACTGATGGTGAAGTACGCGGGGTCGTCACCGTGCTGCGTGACATCACGACGCGCGTCGAACTGGAGCGCATGAAGACCAATTTTTTGAGCGTGGTGTCGCACGAGCTCAAAACGCCGCTGCATTCGATCAAGGGCTTTGTCGAGATCATCCTGATGGGCAAAACGGGGACCATCAACGACCTGCAGAAGGATTTCCTGGAGACGGTCCGTGAACAGACCAGCCAGCTGCAGCGTCTGATCAACGACCTGCTGGAGTTCAGCCGCCTCGAAGCCGGCCAGGTCAAGCTGCGGCTGGAACCGGTGGCCATCGGGCCCTTGGTCACGGCCGTTGTCGCCAAAATGACGCCGCAGGCCGCGGCCGGGTCGGTCCAGATCCTCAACCAGGTACCGGCTGATTTTCCGGTCATCGAAGCCGACTCGATGCGCATCGAGCAGGTGATCACCAACCTGGTCGACAATGCCATCAAATTCACCCCGCCGGCTGGGACCATTACCCTTTCTGGGACCGAGCTGGCCAACACAATCCAGCTGACGGTGACCGACAGCGGGATTGGCATTCCGCCAGAAGAGCACGAACGCATCTTCGACCGTTTCTACCAGGTCGACGGCGGTTCGAGCCGTCTGTACAAGGGAACCGGGCTGGGTCTGTCGATTTGTAAGCATATCATAGAGCATCACGGCGGCCGCATCTGGGTGGAAAGTCCCACCCACAACGGTGGGGGTGCCAGTTTCTCTTTCGTGCTGCCACGTACGTATACGGGCGGCGATGCGGTTCTCGATTTTACGACGCTGCCCACAGCGGCTGACCCCGCCTCGCTGCCGGCCAGACGGTTGGATACGTCGGCCACAGCACCCACGACAGAGGGCACGACGTGACGCGTGTGGTGCGCCAGCCGCTCCTGTGGATCACACTTGGCGCCGCGCTGGTCCGTCTGATCTCACTGTTCGATCAGCCCGTTGTATTGACCGAGGGCACCACCTATGTTACAATCGCGCACAACCTGTTGGCGGGTCGCGGCTATGTTGGGATCTTGGGCGGACGTGAGCCGTTTGTGCCGCCGCTTTATCCCTGGCTGATTG
>JAYRNS010000298.1:0-7524 GCA_041912075.1 Anaerolineae bacterium | reverse complement strand
GGTGTCTCCGTGGCCGGAGGCACTATCTACGTCACGCACCAGCCGTGCCTGACCTGTGCGAAGATGATCATCAACGCTGGCCTGGTGCGCGTCGTATACGCCGGTTCATATCCCGATGCCAACGCCCGTGCCTTTTTGTCGCAGGCTGGTGTGGCCCTGGTTCACGTAGACCTGGCACCTGCCAGAGCGATACCACCATCCGTACCCGAGGGTTGAACCGTGCGGTGGTGGGTCCGCGCAGCGGTGTGCAAATCCTCATGATACCGATCTGTGAACCTCACCTCGCTCTCGCTGCCCGCCGGCAAGCCGTACTGAGTCTTCGCCGGTATGAGCGCGTACTGCGCGCCGTCATCGTGTCCTGGTTGGTGCTGGTCGTATTGGCGGCTTGCCGTGCACCGACACCCACACCAGTGACCACCGAAGACGCGGTGGCCATCACCTGGACGGTTACCTTGCCACCTGGTACGCCGCCCGACGATGACATCTATCTGAGCGGCAACTGGAACAACTGGGCCGCGGCCGATCCCGCCTTGAAACTGTTACGGACACAGAATCAGGCATCGGTGACGGTACCGTTTGCGAAAGGAACGACGGTGGAATACACGTTTACCCGTGGTTCGTGGATTCGTCGCGAAGCTGATCCCCAGGGGCAGCCTGTACCCAATCATGCGCTGCTGGTCGAAGGGCCACAGACGGTCGAGGTACCCATTGCCGGGTGGAGCGACATCCAGAGTGAAGGCCTCGGTCCAACCCCGACACCAGACCCTGCCCTGGTCAATCCCTACGATGGTCGCGTCCAGCGCGTGCAGCATCTGAGCCGCGCACTGGGTATCCCCAAGACGTTCTTTATTTACGTGCCTCCGCGCGCCGCCGAGCACCCAGAAGAGCGATACCCCGTGCTGTTCCTGTTCCGCGGCCACGAACGCGAGTGGATCAACCCGGCCGAAGACCTGACGCGCGGCGATCGCAACGTGATCGACGTGTACGAGGATTTGCTGGCGCAGGGTAAGATTGGACCGATGGTCCTGGTGTTTCCCGGTATCGCCAGCAATGACAACGTCTACAGCGGCATGCTGGTCAACATGCTGGAACCCGAGCGGACGCATGGGGCCCGCGGGATTGGCAGCGGTCGCTTCGAGGACTACTTCTTGCAGGACCTCATCCCATTTATCAATGCCAATTATCCCGTACTTCCGGGCGCAGCGCACCGTGGGGTAGACGGTTTTTCACTCGGTGGCTTTATGGCTGTCAAAATTGCCGCACAGCATCCGGACTGGTTTGGTTCGGTGGGTGCCTACGATGGTCTGTTTTTCTATGCGGCCGACGTCGCCAGCACCGTCACGTCAACCCTTTCGCTGACAACCGAGGTCCCATTGACAGCCACCGCACTCATCACGACGTCCGTACCGCTGAGTATGCCGCGCGGGATCAGCCTGGCCGATCGCGCCTTTCAAAACGCGCTGTTCGATCCTGTTTTCGGCCTGCCGCGCAATCTGGCTTACACGGCTGAAGAGAACCCGGCGAACCTCTTGCTGTCGACCTCGCCAGAAGCGTACCGGCAGCTGCACTGGTTCATCGAATACGGTCCTGAAGCGCGTGAGCCGCACGACTCCAACTTTTATCGCGGCCAGTACCTGGTAGGAATACTGGCGCGCCTCGGCCTGATCAACGACGGTGGCGCCATCGCCAATGGGCGACACAACTGGGCGATGGCCGATCAGCACATGCTTCGCACCCTGCCCAAACACTACGCAGCCCTCAAGCCCTGAAGCGCCTGTGCGCCTTCTCACAACCTGATTCGTGTCATGTTCAGCCGTCCTGCGTGGTGCTACACTGACCCCAATTGATGCCGCAGGGACGCCTCCCACCGCTTGCATCACGATCTTCCTGCCTCAGCGGACCGGCTGTTTGCCCGTCTGCCGGTGAGGATACCATGCTCTCACTCATAGATCGTCTGCGCCAGGGTGATGTCATCATCCTGGATGGCGCCACCGGCACCGAACTACAGCGCCGCCACTTTCCAACACCCCTGCCGCTGTGGTCGGCCGCGCCGCTGCTCTCACATCCCGGTGCGGTGCGGCAGATTCACCTCGACTACCTGGCGGCCGGTGCTGACATCATCACGGCCAACACGTTTCGCACACACCGGCGGACCCTGGCCCAGGCCGGCATCGCCGATCGTGCGCAAACGCTTACCTACCGCGCAGTGACGCTGGCCCTACAAGCCCGACGTGACGCCGGTCTTACGCGCAGTGTACTCGTCGCCGGTTCTTTGGGTCCACTCGAGGACAGCCAGCACCCCGAACGCGTGCCACCGGCCGAGGTGTGTGCCGCAGAGCACCAGGAAATGGCCGCTCATCTCGCGGCCGCAGGGGTCGATCTGGTGCTGGTCGAAACGATGAACGTCGTACACGAAGCCGTTGCTGCGTGCCAGGCGGCCAGGCAGACGGGGCTGCCATTCATCGTGAGCTTCGTGTGCACGCGCGACGGGAGACTGTTGGGGGGCGAACTGCTCACCGACGCTGTGCGCGCGATCGAACCACTACAGCCGGCCGCCATCATGGTCAACTGTGTGTTGACGGCCACCGTGCTGCCGCTGTTGACCATTTTGCACAGCGAGACGACGCTGCCCGTTGGTGCCTATGCGAATATCGGGCACGCCAGTGACTCGTGGGGCTGGCAGTTCAGCGAGGATATCTCGCCCCAGGCGTACGCCCGCCACGTGCGCAGCTGGCTGAGCGTGGGTGCGCAGATCGTGGGCGGCTGCTGCGGCACGACTCCCGCCCACATTGCCCTACTGGCCGACGTTGCCTACGACGTAACGCACGCCGGCCACGCTCACGCCCCCGGCGCCTTCACCTCGACCTAAACCCGCGCCCCTTCGTGCTCCAACCCCCTACGCCCCCCGAAACTGCGGCGCCCGCTTCTGTACCATCGCCTGTACGCCCTCACCAAAATCCTCGCTCGCAATAAGCTGGCTCTGCGCCCAACCCTCCAGTGCCAGCCCACGCGAGGTGTCCAGCATACCGTTGAGCACACGCTTCGCCATACCCACAGCGAGTGGTGCCGCCTGCTCGATCTCGTGCACCAGATCAAGGACTTCGGCATCCAGCTGTTCTGCCGGCACCACACGGTTGACCAGCCCCCACTGCCCGGCCAGACCGGCGTTGATCTGGCGGCCAGTGAAAATGAGCTCTTTGGCTCTGGCCGGACCGACCAACTGCATCAAGCGGGTCGATCCGCCGACGTCGGGGATCAGACCCAGACGTGTCTCAGGCAAACCCAGCAGCGTGTCCTCGGCCGCCAGGCGCAAATCACACGCCAGCGCCAACTCCAGACCGAGTCCCAGGGCAAAGCCATGCAGCACGGCAATCGTTGGCATCTCGATCTGCGCCAGCGCTGAGAGCATCGCCTGGAAATCCTCGGTCACCTGACGCATGTGCGTCTGCCAGTGCGGACCATAGAGGGCCGGCAGCTCCATGAATGCGTTCAAGTCGATGCCGGCAGAAAAGCCCTTGCCAGCCCCGCGCACGACAATGGCGCGCACACCGGCAGCACGGCGGGCTTTGGCCACGGCCTCGGGCAGCCGCTTGAGCATTTCCCAGTTCAGTGCATTACGTTTTTCTGGCCGGTTGAGCACGATCTCAATCAGTGTGCCACGATGCTCGGTATAGATCAATTGATCGGACATGGTTCGTTTCCTCTACTTTGAACGTCGCACATCGAAGGTCCTGCGCACCTTCGATGGCTTTCAAGGTGTTTCGATCCGGGTCGCCCGCCAGCGCATACCCATCATGGCCGCCGTGCCGGGCTGCAGGGTCCACTCGAAAGCAGGAATGACCGTCAACGCAAACAAGCCCTCGTGTCCCCGCACCGTCACCGGCGCTGGCTGCACCTGGAACACTGTCAGGTAGCCAGCCGCCCGGTTGATGACCCCGCGCGTCGTCACGTCAGCCTCGGCCACGGGACGCCCATACAGGTCCCAATACGCCGCCGCCTCACGGCCGGCGTCCATCAAATCGACAGCCGCTGGACAGAGCTCGTTCTCGATCTCCAACCGCACCCGCACCGGTTGGCTGGATTCCACCATAATGCGGTACTGCGCTTCCAGCCCTCCCTCGTACAGTTGGAAAGTCTTTTCCACTGTCCATACGCCCTGACGCAGCACAAAGGCGACACGCTGGTCTTCCAGGCGTATGTGCCACGATTGATTTTCTTCTGGTGCGAGGACCTGTGCACCATCAATCCACAGCCGGTCATTGTGGGCGCGCGTTTGCGCCAGGGCAGCTGGCCAGAAACCGTTGGCGGGTAACTCGGGGACAAAATAGGTTGGCAGCAAACCGGGTTCGTCGTGCCACCAGTCGTCCGGCAAATAACGCCCCCACACCGGCCGCGGATCCGCGTCGACGACAGCAAAATCTGCCAGCCCTGGCTCGTAGGCATCCGGCAGCCAGCGCGCCGGAAACGTGCGCGGGTTCACTGGATATGCGGCGTCGATTTCATACGGTGCGGTGGACATGGCGTTCTCGTTGCCCACCCACGCGACACCGAGGGCAAGGTCGTATGCGTACAACACCCGGCCTCCCAGCGCTGTCAGCACAACAAACTGGTCGCGGCTGGCCAGCAGCACTTCGTCGACGCCATCGTGGTTGACGTCTTCCATCCACACGGACACGGTGGGTGCGCCGGCCGCCAGCTCCGCCGCACGCAGACTCACCAGGGCAGCGCGCATCATCTCCCACTGCCGGTCACCCAGGCGGCCCACGCCGATGCACCCAAACTCAAATTGGTGTGCGGCAAAGGCCAGGTGCGCCTGGGCAACCAGACGGCCAGCGGCCGGATTGGCGGGTGGCGTGGTCTGGCTGGCCTGCAGCCGGTCACGAATCTGCGCCTGCAGCGAACGGAAGTACCGCAGCTTGGATGAACGCGCGTTGTAGTCGAACCAATCCACGAAACCATCCTCGTGATACGGTGCCCCGGCACGCTGCAGGGATGTCACCATCCAGGAAGCCTGGCCATCAGGGATGGCGTCGATCTCGCCCTGAGGTACCGGCGCGGCAGCCGGTGCCGTGACTGACAGCCACGGCTGCTGTTCGAGCAGGGTCAGGAACTGGTCGAGATTGGCCCAGGCCGCCTGCGGCAGTACACCATGCGTAAAACCCCACAACCCCGTCGCCTCGGCGTCCTCAGCGTACCAGACGTAGTACGTATCGTGGTCGGGCGCGGCCGCCAGGCGTTCGAGATAGGTCAACGCCCGCTGCGGCCGCCCGGTCCAAATCGCGTAATTGATGGCGTGCTTTAGCCCTTCGTCGTCGTTGAAAACCGTCAGCATTCGGTCCTCCAGACCGGTGCGCCAGACGGCATGTGGCTGCGCACAGCCAGCCGCCCGCAAAAATTCACCTTCGAGCAGGGTGTGCGAATAACCGCTGTCGACCATGACGGGCACCAGCGATTGGCGCCAGCAGCGTTCCGAGTTCCAGAATATCGTCGGGCTGACGCCAAAACTGCGCTGCAGCACGTCACGGTGCAGGGCGATTTGCAGCATGTTGTCCCAGTCGTCACTGGCATAGGGCACGTTCTGGGCATAGGTGCTGCCCATGAGGGTGAATTGGCCGGCCGTCAGACCATCTGCGATCAGCTGTAAGGGCTCCGGGTCGAGCCACTGCAGTGCATGAACCAGTGTGCCAGAGATGTGGATCACAAACGGTAGGCGTGCGTGGCGCCGCAGCACAGCCAGCAGGCCGCGATAACAGGCGCGGCTGGCTACGGCACCGAACTGGTTGAGATTCTGATTGAAATGAAAACAGAGGGCGATACGCAGCGGCGAGGTCGTCATCCCAACTGCTCCGCACGCGGGGCAAACCAGGACGCGGCATCCTGGATATCGACGTTACCACCGCTGAGAATGACTCCGACCCGCTGTCCCTCCACGGGATAGCGATGGCTGAAGAGGGCGGCCAGCCCCAGAACCCCCGTGGGCTCGACAATTTGTTTTAGCCGTGTCCAGACAAAATACATCGTGCGCACCAGATCGTCGTCCGTAACCGTCAGCATGTCGTCGACGTACTGCTGCACCAGGGGAAAGGTAATCGTGCCCAACGAGGGCGTGCGCGCACCATCGGCAATCGTCACCGGATTACGCACCGTGTGCAAAACTCCGGTGCGAAACGATCGCGTGGCATCATCGCCGGCGGCCGGCTCCACCCCAATGACGCGGCACGCCGGCCACAGGTGTTTGGCTGCCACCGCACAGCCGCTCAAGAGACCCGCCCCGCCACATGGCACAAAAAGGTAATCGAGCGGACCCGCCTCCTGGATGAGCTCCAGGGCCGCCGTGCCCTGGCCCGCAATCACGTGCGGGTGATCGTAGGGTGGGATCAGCGTGTAACCATTTTGGGCGGCCAAGTCCTGGGAAATCGCTTCGCGCGTGGCATGGGCAGGGTCGTAAAGAACCACCTCTGCACCATAGGCACGAGTGGCGGCCAGTTTCAGCGCGGGGGCATCGTTGGGCATGACGATCACAGCCTTGATACCCAACAGCTGGCACACCAGCGCCACTGCCTGGGCGTGGTTGCCCGACGAATGCGTAATCACACCGCGGGCTTTGGCGGCCTCGTCCAGGCGGCTGATCGCGTTGTAAGCCCCACGGAACTTGAACGCCCCCACACGCTGCAGGTTCTCGGCCTTCAAAAACATCCGGTTGGTGCACACATCGTCCAACAATCTTGAGGTAAAGACCGGCGTGCGCCGCGCAACCCCGGCGATGCACCGGGACGCGGCGTCGATATCAGCGAACGAAACCATGGTTTCTCCCGTCAGGTGATCTGTGCGACTTGCCCGCCGCTGATTGCCGCCAGATCCGCGGCCCGCAGACGAAACACGGCGTTCGATGTCCCCGCAGCCGCCCAGATTTCGGTGAACGCCAGCAAATCCTGGTCGATCAGTACGTGCAGCGGCTGGCTGTGACCAAGCGGCGGCACACCGCCGATGGCATACCCCGTTTGCGCACGCACGTAGTCGGCATCCGGTTTTTCCACCGGCTCACCGATCAAATCGCGCAGCCGTTTCTCATTGATACGGTTGGCGCCGCTGGCAATCACCAGGACCGGTTGGCGCGATCGTTTGCCGCGAAACACGATCGATTTGGCAATCTGACCCACGTCACAACCCACGGCCGCGGCGGCATCCGCCGACGTGCGCGTGGTTTGCGCAAACTCGATGACTTGATAATCAAACCCGCGCGCCAGCAAGGCGTCCTGTACTTTTTGAGCACTCGGTGACAACAACGACATCCTATTCAACCCTTTTCACCGTTCACGTCTTCTTGCACCAACGACCTGAGCGCTGCCTCATCCGCAGAGTCTCACACCCTATCTCTGTGATCTCTGTGTCCTCTGCGGCAAACAAAACAACTAACGCGCATAACGCAGGGTCGTTCCCAGGATGAAGTATGCGGCCAACACGGTACCACGCAGCGTCCCACTGACCTTCGACCGGCCGGCATAACGCGAGCGGTAGCGTACG
>JAYRNS010000297.1:0-4234 GCA_041912075.1 Anaerolineae bacterium | reverse complement strand
GCGGGGCGAGCATGACGTTGGCGATGGTGGACAGTTCGTCCGGTGCGGCTTCGGCGGCGGCGATGAAGCCCGCGATCACGTCGGGTGTCGCCGGCAGGATCAGCATCCCGCCCACCACCGTGTCCACCGGGTGCAGCCGGAACTGGAAACGCGTCGCCACGCCGAAGTTGCCGCCACCGCCGCGGATGGCCCAGAAGAGGTCGGGGTACGACCCGGCGTCGACCTGCAGCACCTGGCCATCGGCGGTCACCACCTCGGCGGCCAGCAGGCTGTCGATGGTCAGGCCGTATTTGCGCACCAGGAAGCCGACGCCGCCGCTCAGCGTGATCCCGCCGATGCCCACGGTGCCGGTGTCGCCAAAAGGCGTAGCCAGGCCGTGAGCGGCGGCCGCGACCGTGTACTCGCCGGCGGTCAGGCCGGGCTGGACCCAGGCGGTGCGGCCTTCGGGGTCGATCTCCAGCGTCTTCATTTCTGACAGGTCCAGCACGATGCCGCCGTCGGAGACGCTGTAGCCGGCGACACTGTGGCCGCCGCTGCGCACAGCCAGCTCGACGCCGGCTGTGCGCGCCAGGGTCACCACACGTGCCACGTCGGCGGCATCGGCGGCACGGATGATGGCGGCCGGCGGGCGGACCCGCCGTTGGAGACAGTGCGCGCAGCGTCGTCGCCGGGGGCGATGACGCGGCCAGCGAAGCGGGCGCGTAGGTCAGAAATCGAAACAGGGATGGAAGGGTTCTCGGTAGTCATGGGGTTCCTTTTCTTTCGATGATGAGTGGACGCCAGCCGCCATGGCCCACGCGCCGCGGCGAGGTCGTGCTGGATGCGGACCAAACAGCACATATGTTCGCCGCTGATCATACACGAAGCCGCCCGCAGCGTCAAAATCTCACTAAACGTGAAATCGCGTCCTTTGGAATTCGGGCGATGTGAAGTATACTTGATTCATGTTCGCTCCGCTTCTTGCTACAAAACTGTACATCCCTCCGCGCCGAACGCGCGCGGTCTCGCGCCCGCGTTTGATCGACCGGCTAAACGCGGGTTTGGCAGCGGGCAGTGGACTGACGCTCATCTCCGCGTCCGCCGGCTTTGGCAAAACGACCCTGCTCAGCGAATGGATTGCCAGTGCTGGCAAGCCGGTGGCCTGGCTGTCGCTGGATGAAGCGGATAACGACCCGGCGCGTTTCATCGCGTATCTGATTGCGGCGGTCCACACGGTTCGAACGGACGTTGGTACAGGCCTATTGGCAGCACTCGAGTCCCCGCAGCCACCCCAGGCCGAAACCGTTTTGACCAGCCTGCTCAACGACATCTCGCTCGTTCCCGACGACTTCCTTCTCATCCTGGATGACTACCACGTCATCGATTCACAGCCGGTCGACCGTGCCCTCGCTTTTTTGACCGCGCATCTGCCACCCCAGCTGCACCTGGTCATCGCCACCCGGGAAGACCCGCCGCTGCCCCTGGCGCGGTTACGCGCCCGCGGACAATTGACCGAGCTGCGCGCCATCGACCTGCGGTTTACCTCCGCCGAAGCCGCCGAATTCCTCAGCCAGGTGATGGGCCTGAACCTCGCGGCCGCCGACGTCACCGCCCTGGAAAGCCGCACCGAAGGCTGGATTGCCGGTCTCCAGCTGGCCGCGATTTCGATGCGGGGACAGGAGGATGCGACCAGCTTCATCAAGTCTTTCACAGGCAGTCACCATTTCGTGCTGGACTACCTGGTTGAGGAAGTCCTGCAGCGCCAGCCGGCGGACATCCAGTCCTTTTTGCTGCGCACATCGATCCTGGACCGGATGTGCGGGCCACTGTGTGATGTGGTTCTGCATGGGGACGCCGGCCTGCATCCCGCCGCGGCTGCGTCGGGGCCAGAGGCCGCCGGGCGTCCATCCGGCGGTCAGGCGTCCCTGGAATACCTGGAGCATGCCAACCTGTTTGTCGTGCCCCTGGACAACGAGCGGCATTGGTTCCGCTATCACCACCTCTTTGCCGATTTGCTGCGACAGCGGCTGCAGCGCTCGGGTACCACACCGGCTGGCGAAACGAACAGCATGGTGGATGAACTGCACCGGCGGGCCAGCCAGTGGTTCGAAGACCAGGGGCTGGAGATGGAAGCATTTCAGCATGCGGCCGCCGCGCACGACATCCAACGCGCCGAACGGCTGATCGAAGCCGGAGGGATGCCCGTGTACGCACTTGGCGTGGCGTCCACTATCCTCGACTGGCTGGATGCGCTGCCCAAGACGATCAAAGATGCCAGACCCTGGCTGTGGGTGAGGTCGGCCATGTCGGCACTCATGGCCGGCCAGACAACCGGTGTCGAAGACAAACTGCAGGCGGCTGAAAACGCCATGCCCAACGCCGACGTCGATGAAAGGACCCGCGACCTGGTGGGGCAAATTGCCGCCATCAGAGCCACATTGGCGGTCGTCCACTACCAGCCGGAGGTCGCGATCACCCAGGCGCGCCGTGCACTGGCGCACCTGCATCCTGACAACCGGCCCCTCCGTAGTCGAGCGACCTGGGCGCTGGGCTTGGCCTACCAGATACAGGGGGACCGTGTCTCGGCGCGGCAGATCTACACCGAAGCCATCCAGCAGGCGTCCGGGGACACTTACCACACGGCGTTGGCTGCAGCCAGTCTGGGCGAGCTGCAGGAATCGCAAAACGAGCTGGTCCAGGCAGCCCAAACCTATCGACAGACGCTGCAGCTGATGAGTGACCAGGGACCACCGAATGCCAGTGAACAGTTCATCGGTCTGGCCCGCATCGCCTATGAATGGAACGATCTGGATGCCGCTGACCAGTATGGACAACAAAGCCTGCAGCTGGCGCGGCAGTACGATCGCACGATCGACCGGTTCATTGCCAGCGAGGTGCTTCTGGCCCAGGTGAAACTCGCCCGCGGCGATGTCGATGGGGCTGCGGCTATGCTGGCCCAAACCGAACAATCCGCACGCCAAAAGAACTTCACGCACCGCCTGCCGGCGATTGCTGCCGTCCAGGTTCTGATCCTGCTGCGTCAGGGTCAGGTCGCCGCAGCCGCACAGCTGGCCCGCCAGTATGACCTCTCGCTCAGCCAGGCACGCGTGCTCATCGCCCAAGGCAACCGCGCGGCAGCGCTCACGGTGCTGGAACCGTTCCGGCAGGAGGCAGAAGCCCGCGGCTGGGCCGATGCGCTGCTCAAGGCCATGGCGCTGCAGGCAGTTGCACTGCACCTGAGCGGCGACCTGGTACCGGCACGACAGGTGCTGACCGCAGCCCTGGCGCTGGCCGAGCCAGGTGGCTTGATCCGGCTGTTTGTCGACGAAGGCGAGCCGATGCGCGAGTTGCTCGCTGATGTTTGGGCGCAGGCAACAAAAGAAAACCGCGGCCAGGACCACCAGCAGTTCGCTTACGTGACGAAGATCCTGGCGGCTTTCGAAGAACCGGCGGTCACGTCGCCAGCAAACGTCGAAATCCCGCCATCCACTCTGCCTGAACCCCTCAGCCCGCGCGAACTTGAAATCCTGAATCTGATGAGCCTGGGTCTCTCGAACCGCGAGATTGGCGAACGGCTTTTCCTCGCCCTGGACACGGTCAAAGGGCACAACCGCCGGATTTTCGACAAGCTGCAGGTACAACGCCGCACGGAAGCCATCGCCCGCGCCCGCGAGCTGGGTTTGCTGTAACGCCAGTATATTAAGGGTGTCTTGAGCCAGCGGCTCAGACGGTTACAGCCTTATGCTGGCAAACCTGGCGCCAGCGATCAACGGCTGTCAGGCGCGTTCAGCGCTCGCTGCCAACGCAGGAAACTCGATCTCAAGAGGCGGGTTAGGCCATGGCAAACGAACCCAAGACGAACGCGAGTTTTTCATACACTTGCCCGACGCTGTCTTGCGCGTGCGCCATCTCAAAGATCGCGGTCGCATTCTGCGTTTTGTGGTGTAAGTGGAGGCGCAGATCGATCGAGTCTGAACGCCAGTCGTGCGTTATGACAACGCACACTATTTCGTGCATCGAGATGATCTCAAATCCGACGGCACGCAGATCAAGACGCCGCCGATGGCCTTCGCCAACAACGAGGACGCTTTCAACTTTGCGCTGCAGGACTTGCGGATCAACTATCGCTTCTACGTTGACCGCAGTTTGCGTGACTCTCTGATCTTGACGCTGTCACTTTGCATTCCTGCCCGAAAGGCCTCAGCCGCCATTCGGGCTTATCGTTTCTCGCAGCCACACGCTGACGTGCTCCGGC
>JAYRNS010000296.1:0-4464 GCA_041912075.1 Anaerolineae bacterium | reverse complement strand
TTTCATCGTCGCCCGGTCCGCTGAACAGGCGCTGCTGTGCGGCCTGCGCTGCCGCCAGGGCCGCCCGTGCCGCGGCGATTTCTTCGGGCCGTGCGCCCTCCGTGAGCTGGGTCAGCCGCGCCTGGGCCGCCTCGAGGCGCGCCTGGCCGGCATCCACCTCCTGGGAACGGGCGCCGGCACGCAGGGCCTCTAACTGCGCCTCGGCACGCGCCTTGGCCGCCTCGGCCTGGGTCAGGGCGGCCGCAGCCGCAGCTGTGTCCAACGTCACCAACGGCGCGCCGGCCTCGACCTGGTCGCCCACGGCCACGTCAACCGACGCCACCCGACCAGCGGTCGTGAAACCAAGCTCGGCGTGGTGCGCCGGCACGACGTAACCCGAGGCCTTGGCGCTGCTGCCGCTGGCTGGTTGTAGGGGAATCGTCGGCACGGCCGTTGCTGCCGGCGTGGGCACCGGCGTCGCGGTTTGGGCGCAGCCAGCCAGGGTTATGATCAACGCAAGGGCCAGGATGCCCATCCATCGTCCGCTCAATCGTCTATTGTAGCTGTTCACCGTCATCCCTGTCTCACTGATACAATCGTCGAGCCGAAGCTCGAGCTCCTATCCGTTCAATCCGTTCCCGGCACGGCCGTCCACGAATGTGGACACGAATACACAAATCGCCGCCTGAATCCGTTCAATCCGTTCCCCGGGGTGGGACACGGTCCCACCCGCGTTGACAGCAATCCGTTCCCCCTACTCCTTACTCCCTACCCCATTCCCAACCACTTTGCCATCCCGCATCTGGACCACGCGCCGGGCAAAGGAGACGACGCGCGGGTCGTGGGTGGCAAAGATGAAGGCCGTGCCGGTTTCCTGGTTGAGGCGCTGCATGATTTCCATGGCCTGGTGCCCGTTGGCCGTGTCGAGGTTGGCTGTGGGCTCGTCGGCCAGGACCATGACCGGGCGCGGGGCCAGGGCGCGGGCGATCGCCACCCGCTGCTGCTCGCCGCCGCTGAGCTGGTCAGGCCGGTGTTTGACACGGTGCGCCAGCCCAACCGCGTCGAGTAGGGCCATGGCGCGGTCGTGGCGCTCTTTGCTGCCGACCCCATTCAGAAGCAGGGGCAGTTCGACGTTTTCGTAGGCACTGAGCACCGGCACCAGGGCAAAAAACTGGAAGATGAAGCCAATCTTCTGCTTGCGCAGGTCGGCGCGCTGGTTGCCCGACAGTCGGGTCACGTCCTGCTCGTTGATCTTCACCACACCGCTGTTCGGTTTGTCCAGGCAGCCCATGAGCTGCAGCATGGTGGTTTTGCCCGAACCGGAGGGACCCACGAGCGCCGTGAACTCGCCGTCCTGGATGTTGAGGCTGACACCGTCCAGGGCGCGGGTTTCGACCTCACCCACCACGTAGGTTTTGGAGACGTTTTCGAATTGAATGATATCCATGATGACCCTTTCTTACAGCGCGCGCAGCGCCTCCACTGGTTCAAGTCGTGCCGCGTACCAGGCGGGGTACAGCGCGGCCAGCAGGGTGATGACGAGTGTCCAGAACGACAGCGACACCATACCACCCGGGTCGAAACCGCCATACACCGTCGAGCCGATCGGTATGTTGCCGGCGGCGGACCCAATATCGCCGATCGAAACGCCCACGTTGGCCAGGTAAGCCACGCCAGCCGCACCGATCACGAGCCCACCCAGGATGCCGACCAGCCCCAGGGCCGCGGCCTCCAGCAGAAACATCACGGCAATTTGACGTCCCCGCATACCCAGTGACGCCAGGATGCCCATCTCACGGATACGCTCGAAGACGGCCATCAGCAACGTGTTGGCGACAATAACCGCCACGATCAGGATGACGATACCGTAAATCAGGATGTAGAAACCCAGGGCAGACTGCATCAACTGCAGGAACAGCTCATTGAGTTTGCTGTAACTCAGCGCGGCCACGCCCGGGCTTTGCAGCGCCGCAGCGACGCGCTCGGCATCTCCTTGATTGTGCAGCAGGATGAAAATGGCACTGGCGTGCCCTTCGGTGCCGGTATAGGTCTGTGCCCTGGCCAGCGGCATCAACACGGAAGCGTCGTCGTAGGTAAAATAGCCGGTGGAGAACAACCCGCGAATATTGAAGCTGGTCTCGTCGGGTTCGCCGTTGGCGTTGACGATCGCCAGGTTGACCCGGTCGCCCACCTGTATGCCGAGGCTGTCAGCCAGGCGCTTGCCGATCAGAATGCCACTGCGATCGTCCGGTGCCAGCCACTCACCAGCCACCAATGCCGCCCGAAAGGGATCATACACAGCCGATGCGGTGTCGATACCAACCAGCTTGAGGCCCGTCGATTCATCTCGGGTGTTGAGCACCCCGCTCGCCCACAGCACCGGCGCGGCGGCCGCCACTTCGGGCAGCGCGCGTGCCTGCGCAGCCAGCTGGTCCGGTTCTGCCAGCAGGTCCTTCCACTGCAGGGTCGCCTTCTCTGCATCATAGGATGCCGCGCGCAGCTGGATGTGGCCGGTTTCGAAGCGAATACTGGTCTGCAGTGCGCCGTCGACCATGCCGGCAATCCAACCATCCAAAACGATCAGCAGCCCCAGGCCCAGCGCAACCGCAACGATCGAAAAGAAGGTGCGCCGTTTGTGACGGCCCAGATCGCGCCAGGCGATCGTCCACAATCTAGCGAGTGCCATGGGTCATCCTCCAGATCCTTGCCTCACACATGATGCAGCGCCTCCGCCGGCTGTTTGCGCGCCGCCTGCCAGGCCGGGTACAACGACGCCAGGGCCGCAATGAAGATCACCATCACCCCGCGGCTGATGATGTCCGCGGGCGAGACGGTGGGGAAGATGCGGTTGCCCATGAGGGCGGTGATGTCGCCCATGCCTGAAGCAAAGGAAAAGCCAATGCCAACCCGCTGCAGCCAGCCCAGAAGCAGAAAGCTCAGCGAACAGCCGGCAACCGCACCTACCGCACCGATCAGCGTGCCTTCCAGCAGAAACAGCCACATCAGCTGCCGCCCCTTCATGCCCAACGCCGCCAGCACACCCATCTCGCGCGTCCGCTCGAAGACCGCCATCATCTGGATGTTCAGAATACCGATGCAGGCAATCAAGATCACCACCATGCCAAAGAAGGTGGTGAACGCCAGCTTGGTGGCGATGGTTTCACGTATCTCGGGGCGCAGGGTATCGAACGAGTCGATCTCGTAGTTGGGCAGTGCGGCCTGTAAGGTCTTGATCACTGACGCTTCTTGCCCCACCGTCGCCAGGTTGATCGTCACCTCGGTCACGGCATTGCGCAGGTTGTACAGGGTTTGCGCCTCCGGCAGAGTGATGAACACCGTGCTCTTTTCGGCGTCAGGCATACCCAGGTCGTAGATGCCGACGACCGTCATGGTGCGCTGGCGCATTTGCTCGTTTTTGCTGCGTCCCAGGAGGTTGACGCGATCGCCAGCCTTGACGCCGAGCATGTCGGCCAGGCCTTTGCCGATAAAGACGGCATCACCCTCACCTTCCTGCAAGAAACGGCCCTGGGCGACGTTTTCGGCCTGCAGACTGTAGCCCGCCTCGACCGAGGGTTCGATGGCCGTAATGACCACCGGCACGGCATCTTCACGCCCGCTGATGATGCCGCCGGTATTGATACGTTTGGCCACGGCCGTGACCTCAGGGTGGGCAGTGGCCGCGGCCACCACCGCGTCTGGATTATCCAGGGGAAGAATCGGCAGGCGGCTGGCTTTGGCGCGGAAACCGGGTTCGTGGGCCTGGATGTTGCCGCCGTACAAACGTACGGCATTACCGAAGATGGCCTGGTCAGAACCCTGGATGATACCGTCGAACAAGAGCAGCAGTATCACGCCCAGCGTAATCGCCGTCGCCGCGATTGCTGTGCGCCGCCAATTGCGCCACAAATTGCGCCAGGCCATTTTGAAGTATTTGCCCATTCGTTTACCTCCTGCACTACTCGAACCATAACCGCAGGCTGTCGAGATCGATGATCGGCAGTGATCCGGGCGCCGCACCGAGCAGACGCTCGATAGCATACTGCGAGACGAGTGCTTTTTGCCTGGCCACCGGCCAGAGATCACCATTGTCTGGATTCTGCAGGATCATCGCAGCCAGACCCGCCGACCATGCGGTAAGGATGGCGAGAATGACCCCGGCCAGTTCATCGGGATGGTCGGTCACAAAGCGGCCTTCGGCGACACCCTGGCCGATGATCTCGGTGAAATAGGGTGACATACGCGCAACACCCATGGTCTGCATCTTTTGGCGCAGTACGGCGTTGTCGTCACTGTAGTAAGGCCGCAGGATGTCGAGCAAAAACGCCTTGCTCTGGGTTTTCCAGCTGCCGACGCGGCTGAACATCTGGATCATCTTCTGCGGGGCGTCGAGCTGGTCGTCAGTGGCTACCGCTTCGATAAACACCATGGCTTGATCGACCATGCGCTCGATCAGCTGGTCCAGCAGTTCGACCTTGGAGCCAAAAT